>JAEZHS010000196.1 GCA_023436825.1 Pseudomonadota bacterium
CGTGGCGAGCTTCAGGAACGTCCACAAGGGCTATGGCAGCCAGCCGATCTACGAGGGACTCGATCTCCGGGTGCGCCGCAAGGAGCGCTGGTGCGTGCTCGGCGCCAACGGCGCGGGCAAGTCCACCCTGCTGAAGCTGGTGGCGGGCGCGACCGAGCCCGACCAGGGCACGGTGACCCTCGGCAGCAGCGTCCGGATGGGCTATTTCGCCCAGCACTCCATGGACCTGCTCGACGGCGACGATACGGTTTTCGAATCGCTGGACGGGTCGTTCCCTCAGGCCGGACAGGGGGCGCTGCGCTCCCTGGCCGGCTGCTTCGGCTTCTCCGGCGACGATGTCGAAAAGCCCTGCCGCGTGCTGTCCGGCGGCGAGAAGGCGCGCCTGGTCATGGCCAAGATGCTGTTCGACCCGCCGAACTTCCTGGTTCTCGACGAGCCGACGAACCATCTGGACATGGCCACCAAGGAGATGCTGGTCGCGGCCCTGTCGGAATTCGAGGGCACCATGCTGTTCGTCTCGCATGATCGCCACTTCCTGGCCGCGCTCTCGAACCGGGTCCTGGAACTGACGCCCGACGGCGTTCATCAGTACGGCGGCGGCTACACGGAATACGTGGCCCGGACCGGCCAGGAGGCGCCGGGTCTTCACCCGGGCGGGTAGGAGCGCGATATCGCATTCGGCTTCAAAGTCCTGTCGGAGCCGGTCCCGACACGAAGGTCCACGCTGTAATCGGCAGGCGATGCCGGACGCCGCGATGATCCATGATCCCCACTCGCGTTGAGGGCACATCGCGAACCGTCACGTCGTCAGGGGTAAAGGGTCTTCTGCATGAGCTTGCTCCCCGTGTTGAGGTCCGAAGGCCGCGAGCCACCGCTCCCAGTCGGGAGGGCGAGGGAAGGTATCCGATGCGTCGTAGCCGGCATCCGTCGCTATGTTCGTGACGCATTCGTCGCCCCTGTAGACCAGCCGGTACGCAGCGCGAGGTGCTGGTCGGCATGGTCCAGCACTCGCTGCATCCGCTCATGATGTCTTGCGATTCGGCGTGGATCCGCCCGCCTGCGCGTAACTCTGTCAGGAAATGACGTGCGCCTGTCCTGATCCGCAGGATCGCGTCGATTGTCCAAGGCAGCCTCCACTGCGAAATACGCTGAGCGCAAGGAGCCGGACATGACGACCAGCAGAATCGTTCCTCAGCCTGACCAAAAGCCTGCTCGCTCGACAATGATGGCTTGGCGCGTGCACGCGTTCGGGCCGCCCGAGGTCATGAAATTTGAGCGCATCTTCCGGCCCGAGCCCGGCCCTGACCAGGTCCTGGTCAAGGTCGAAGCGGCCGGGGTCGGACCATGGGACGGCTGGATCAGGGCGGGGAAGAGCGCCTTGCCGCAACCGCTCCCTCTCACTCTGGGCTCGGACCTGTCCGGCGAAGTCGTCGCCATGGGACTTGGGGTCTCCGGACTGCGTGTGGGCGATCAGGTTTATGGCGTCACCAATCCGCAGTTCGTCGGGGCCTACGCCGAATACGCCGTCGCCTCGGCGGGGATGGTGTCCAGCAAGCCGACCGCGCTCAGCCATGCGGAAGCGGCGTCGGTTCCCGTCGTGGCCGTGACGGCCTGGCAGGCGTTGTTCGACCACGCCCGGCTCGAGGCCGGCTGCACCGTGGTGATCCACGGCGCGGCGGGAAGCGTCGGCGCGTACGCGGTCCAGCTGGCGCGTCGCGCGGGGCTGCGGACGATCGCGACGGCGGGCACGGACGATGTCTCCCTCGTGCGCACCCTCGGCGCTGACGTGGCGATCGACTACCGGACCCAGCGCTTCGAGCAGGAAATTCGCGACGCCGATGCCGTCATCGACCTGGTCGGCGGCGACACGCAAAGCCGCTCGTTCCAGGTCCTTCGTCGCGGCGGCAAGCTGATCTCGTTGGTGTCGAAGCCGGATCAGCAGCTCGCCGAACGCCATCGCGTCGACGCCAGCTTTTTTCTCGTCGACGTCACGACCCGTTATCTGGCGGAGATCGCGCGCCTCATCGATAGTGGAGAGCTGAAAACGAAAGTTGGCGCAGTGTTGCCTTTCGCAGAGGCGCGCGAGGCTCATCGCATGCTGGAACGCCTGCGCCCTCAGCCGAAGGGAAAGATCGTGCTCGCCGTCAGAGCGAGCTGATCGAGGCGCCGCCAGACCCCGCAACTGCTTTCGAAAGGACGAACAATGACCACGCCAAACCTCGCCCATGCTTCCGTCATCCCCGATTCCTTGCTCGCCAAGGAGGCGACGGACATCCTGCGCGGGCATTCCACCGATCTGCTCTTCAACCACTCGATGCGTGTCTACCTGTTCGCGGCGGAGCAGGGCCGGCAGAGGAAGCTGCGCTTCGACCCCGAGCTGCTCTACGTGGCCTCCGCCTTCCACGATCTCGGCCTCATCAAAAAGTTCTCCAGCCCGGACGAGCGCTTCGAGGTCGATGGCGCCAATGCCGCCCGGCAGTTTCTCGCCGCCCACGACATTGCCGAGGATCAGGTGCAGACCGTCTGGGAAGCGATCGCGCTGCACACCACGCCCGGCATCCCGAAGTACATGCGCCCCGAAGTGGCGCTGCTCAATTCAGGCGTTCTCCTCGATGTGTTGGGCGTGGGGTTCGATCGGTTTCCGGTGGAGGTCCGCGAGGAAATCGTCGCCCGGTACCCGCGCATCAATTTCAAGGAAGGCTTCGTCCAGGAGTATTTCGCCGGCTTCGCGGACAAGCCCGCGACGACCTACGGCACCGTCAATGCCGCCATCTGCGAACGTTTCATCCCGGGCTTCAAGAGTCCCAACGCGATCGACTTGATCGCCGCATCTCCCTTTCAGGATACCCCGGTGTCGGGCTCGAGAGCATGACCAGGACCTGTCCTGCACCAGCTGCCGGCGTCGACTCGCTGAGCGCGCTCGTCTGGCCGGCTCTCGGCGCTTTTGCCATTGGCACCGAGGGATTCATGATCGCCGGGCTGCTGCCCGCGCTGGCGCGGGACCTGAACGTCGACCTGCCGGCGGCCGGTCATCTCGTCACTGCTTTCTCGCTCGCCTATGCCATCGGCGCGCCGGTCATGGCCGTGTTGACGGCCGGGCTGGAGCGCCGTCGCCTGCTGGCCCTCGCCATGGGCGGCTTCGCCCTGGCCAACCTGCTCGCCGCGCTGGCCCCGAGCTACGCCGCGCTGTTGGCCGCGCGGCTTTTGTTGGCGCTGTCGGCCGCGAGCTTCATGCCGGCGGCCAGCGGATATGCCGCCACGCTGGGCGGGCCGGAGCGGCGTGGTCGCGCGCTCTCCGCTATCACCACCGGGTTGACGGTGGCCATCATCGCCGGCGTGCCGCTGGGCGTGCTGGTCGGGCAGGGCTTCGGCTGGCGCGCCACCTTCTTCGCTGTGGCGGGGATGGCGGCGTTCGCGCTGCTGGGGATTCTCGTTCGGCTGCCGCGCCAACCGCCGGGCGTCACGGCCGGCCTGGGCGAGCGTCTGGCGCTGGCCGGGCGCCGCGACATCCTGGGCGTGCTGGTGACCAGCGTGCTGACCGTGGCCGGCACCTTCTCGGTCTACACATATCTCGCCGCCTTCATCGCGGCGGTCGCCGGCCTCGGCGCGCAGGCGCTGGCGCCGGTGCTGCTGGGCTTCGGCCTGGCCAGTGCGCTGGGCGCCCAGCTCAGCGGCAGCGCGGTGGACTGGTGGGGCGCGCGCCGTACCGTCATCGCTGGCGGCGGGCTCGCCTTGCTGGCCTATCTTGTCTTGTCGCTCGGCGCCGCGCTCGGACCGTCGCGTGCAATGCCGATCGTGCTGCCGGCCATCCTGCTTTGGGGATTGGCCAGCTGGGGACTGATAACGGCGCAGCAAGCGCGGCTGCTGGCGTTGGCTCCGGCGCTGGCGCCGGTCAGCCTCTCGATGAATTCCTCGGCCATCTACCTCGGCAGCGCCATGGGTGCCGCAGCGGGTGCTCTGGTCGTTGCCGAGGGCGCCACGCGGCAACTCGGCTGGGTGGCCGCTTCATTCGGTCTGGCGGCGCTGCTGTCGGTGCTGTTCAGCCGCCGCAGTACGTCAAGCCAAGGTTGAACAGCCAAGGTTCAAGGAGGAGGTGTGATGATGTCGATCAATGGCTTCGCCTGTCGGATCGGTATGCTGGCAGCAGCAGCGATCACCCTGGGAACTTCGCCCGCGATCGCGCACGACCGCGAGCAAGTCAAAGTCGTCTTCGAGCACGCGCTCCCGAATGTCGAAGGCAAGAGAATGGTTGCCGTGGTGGTGAGCTATCCGCCCGGGGCAAGATCGCTGCCTCATCACCATGCGGGGTCGGCATTCATCTACGCCCATGTGCTGTCCGGGGCCATCCGCTCCCAGGTCGGCGATGACCCGGCCAAGGTCTATCAGGCGGGCGAAGGGTTTTACGAAGGGCCCGGTTCCCACCACAGGATCAGCGAGAACGCGAGCGACAAGGAGCCGGCCAGCTTGCTGGCGGTCTTCGTCGTCGATGCCAAGGACATTCCCTTGACGACGCCCGACAAGGCATCCGAATCACACTGACGGCGCCAGGCCTTTTGCGGTCTCCGGACCGTCTGCATAATCAGCCGGCAGACGGGAGGGGTCCCAAGAGGTGCCGGTACAAGCTGTCGCGATCGTCGTCTACGAGGGTGTCCAGGCCCTGGACGTGGCGGGGCCGATGGATGTGTTCAGCGAGGCGAACACGTTTCTCGACCGGACCGACCGCTACGAAGCGGTGCTGGTTGCCGCGCATCGCAATCCGCTGCGCGCGTCGAACGGCATACGCCTTGTGGCCGACCTGACCCTGGAGGAGGCGGCGGGCGGCTTCGACATCATCCTGGTGGCCGGCTCGCCGACGCCGCCGGAAGCGGCGCCCGAACCGTTCCTGCTTCAGTGGGTCAGGGAACTGCCGTGGCGCTCGAGCCTCTATGGATCGATCTGTACCGGGGCCTTTGTCCTGGGCTATGCCGGTCTCCTCGACGATCGGCGAGTCACGACCCATTGGCAGGATGCGCAGGCGCTGGCGGCCAGGTTTCCGAAGGCAAAGGTCGAACCGGATCTGATCTATGTCCGCGATGGACGCCTGATCACCGCGGCCGGCGTGACCGCGGGGATCGATCTCGGCCTGGCGCTCGTCGGCCAGCGGCATGGCGCGGAAACGGCGCTGAAGGTCGCCAAGCGGCTGGTCGTGGTGGCCCAGCGCCAGGGCGGACAGTCGCAGTTCAGCCCCTTTCTCACGGCGCCGGCCGATCCGGAATCGCCGATCGCCCGCATCCAGGACCATGTCATGGCCAGGATCGGCGAGCGCCATACCCTGGACTCGCTTGCCGCCGTCGCCGGCATGAGCCCACGGAACCTGGCCCGGCATTTCGTGCAGGCGACCGGGGTCACGCCGCACGAGTTCATCGAGCGCGCCCGCGTCGATGCGGCGCGCATGATGCTGGAGGGAAGCGACCGGCCGCTGAAGGCCATCGCCTTCGATTGCGGCTTCGGCTCGGCCGACCGCATGAGGATCGTCTTCAGCACGCGCCTCGGCGTGAGCCCCGTGCAATATCGCGCGAGCTTCCGGCGCACCGAATCGGAATAGACGTCTGACGGCCGGAAACGACGTGCGGCTGTCCGGATCCGCAGCCTCGTGTTCGTTGTCCGCGGCGGGCGCCGTTGCGAGATATGGCCAAGCCGTCGCCGCCAACCCAGGAGATCGTTCCATGTCCGAGATCATCGCCGGCATTCGCCTGCCTGACAGTGCCATCGCGCGCGCCGCCACCCAGCTGGTGCGCGATACCGAAGACGACCTGCTCTACAACCACAGCCGCCGCGTCTTCCTTTGGGGCGCGCTGACCGGCGACCGCCGCGGGCTGAAGTACGACCCGGAACTGCTCTACCTGGGCGCCATGTTCCACGACATGGGCCTCACCGAGAAATATGGGAGCCCCGACCTGCGCTTCGAGGTCGACGGCGCCAACACCGCCCGCAGCTTCATGAAGAGCTACGGCGTGGCGGAGCGCGATATCGAGGACGTCTGGACAGCGATCGCGCTCCACACCACGCCCGGGATCCCCGAGCACATGCCTCCCACCATCGCGCTGGTGACCGCCGGCGTCGAAATGGATGTGCTCGGCATCGCCTATCACGACTTCACGCCCGAGCAGCGCGACCATGTCTGCGTCCATCACCCGCGCGAGAAGAACTTCAAGGAGAACATCATCGATCACTTCGCCAACGGCATCATCAGGAAGCCGCTGACGACGTTCGGGAATGTGAAGGCCGATGTCCTGGCGCTGAAGGACATGACCTACGTCCGCCAGAACTTCTGCTCGATCATCCTCGGCTCGGCCTGGCCGAGCTGACCTCTGGTTGCTGCAACCGGCCGTCTCGCCGCGTGTTCATGCTTCGACACAAGGAGGGACAGCGATGACGGCACCATGGCCATTGCCGGAGCGGTTCTCATTCGAGGGACAGGCGATCGCCTGAGGCGCGATCGGCGAGAGACCGCCGGCCGTCCTCCTGCACGGCTCGCCCTTTTCGTCGCGCGAATGGCGGCGGATCGCGCCCTGGCTCGCCCGCCACCGGCGCGTCTTCTATTACGACCTCCTGGGCTACGGCCAATCGGCCAAGCCCGATGCGGATGTCCTGCACGCCGCCCAGAATAGGCTTCTTGCAGCGCTCGTCCACCACTGGAGTGTCGAGCGACCGGACATCGTCGCCCACGACTTCGGCGGCTCGGCCGCGCTGCGTGGCACCTCCTGAACGGCGTCGACTACCGCAGCCTCGTGCTCATCGATCCCGTCGCCATCAGCCCGCAGGGCTCGGCGCTCGTCCGGGCGGCGAAGGCGCGGCCGGAGGCGTTCGCCGGCTTGCCCGCCTATATTCACGAGGCGATCCTGCGTGCCTATATCGGCGCCACGGTGAAGCACAGCCTGCGTGAGGATGAGATGCGGCCTTACCTCGAGCCGTGGCTGGGAAAGGAGGGGCGGGCGTGTAGAAGGGCGCCTGACGCCGAGCCGTCGTCTTGGACCTGAACGCTGGACCGTCAAAAAAATTTCCGAACCATGTCGGATCGTGGCTTGGCCATTCGTCTTAGAGGACCGCAAGGCTCAACAGGAGACAGACAATGCGTGTGATGGTGCTGGTGAAGGCGGACGCGAACAGCGAGGCGGGCAGGATGGCGCCGCCTGAGCTTCTCCAGGCGATGATGAACTACAACGAAGAACTGGTGAAGGCCGGCATCATGGTCTCGGGCGAAGGGCTGAAGCCGTCGTCCCAGGGGGTGCGCGTTCATTTCTCGGGCAACCAGCGGACGGTGATCGACGGTCCGTTCGCCGAAACGAAGGAACTGGTCGCCGGCTTCTGGATCTGGGAAGTCGAATCGATGGAACACGCCATTGAATGGGTGAAGCGCTGCCCGAACCCCCAGCTTTCGGATTCGGATATCGAGATTCGCCAGTTCGTCACGATGGAGGACTTCGCCGAAATCTCGACGCCCGAGATCGACGCCCAGGAGCAGCGACTGCGCGAACAGCTCGAGGCCCGGCACGGCAAGCCTGCGTGACCCGGAACGCCGCGGGAGCGCCTTCCCGCAGCGTGGCAAGAAGATCATGAACCCAGTCCTCAACTGGATCGACGCTGCCGTGAAAGCGGCCAGGCCTCGCGCAGTCGGCAGGTTGCTGCGTTGCTTTGGCAGCGTCGAACTTGCCGAGGAAGCCTTTCAGGAGGCCTGTCTCAAGGCCCTCGAGAAATGGCCAAGCATGGGGCCGCCGCGCAATCCTACGGCGTGGCTCGTGATGATCGGCCGCAATGCCGGCATCGACCGCATACGCCGTGGCGTTCGAGAGGCTCGCCTGGCTGCAAAGATCGCGGCGCCGGAACACGATGTCGAGGATGCGCTGGTCGAGGCGCTCGACGATGCTCGATACGGCGACGACATCCTTCGACTGCTCTTTATCTGCTGCCATCGCGATCTCCCGAGCACGCAACAGATCGCTCTCGCGCTGCGTGTCGTCTCCGGGCTGAGCGTCGCCGAGATCGCCCGCGCCTTCCTCGTCAGTGAAGCCGCGATGGAGCAGCGGATCACGCGTGCCAAGCGCATTGTCGGCCAGGCCGACGTCCGGTTCGAAACGCCGTCGCCCTCGGCGAGGGGCGAGCGGCTGGCAACGGTATCGGCGATGGTCTACCTGATCTTCAACGAGGGCTATGCCGCCTCGGCGCGCGAGGCGACGCATAGGCAGCCGCTGTGCGTCGAGGCAATCCGGCTTGGCCGGTTGCTGCTCGACCTCTTCCCGGACGAGCCCGAGCTGCTCGGTCTCGTGGCCTTGATGCTGCTCCACCATTCGCGCGCGGCAGCACGGTTCGACGCCGCCGGCACGATCGTGTCGCTCGAGGACCAGGACCGCGGCCTATGGGACCGCGACGCCATGGCCGAGGGGACCGCGCTCACGGATCGCGCCTTCAGGCTTCGCCGCCCCGGCCCTTATCAGCTCCAGGCGGCAATTGCCGCGCTTCACGCCCGTGCCCCGACCTTCGCCCAAACCGATTGGGTCCAGATCGAACAGCTTTACCGCGCCCTCGCCAAGATCCAGCCAACGCCGGTGATTGCGCTCAACCACGCAGTTGCCGTATCGCGCGCCGGCGAGCCGGAAGAGGCGCTGGCGCTGGTCGAACCGCTCGCCGACGCGTTGGCGAACTATTTCTACTATCATGCCGTTCGCGGCCACCTATTGGAACGTCTCGACCGCAAGGCCGAGGCCAGGCGCGCTTATCAGGCGAGCCTGGGCATGGCCGCGAGCGCCGCTGAAGCCACGCTGATCAGGACCTATATAGAGCGTCTCGAACGGGACCGCTGAGTGAATCACGTCCGAGATGCCCGGTAACCCAGTGAGGAGCGAGTTGCCCGATTTCATCTCCGGCTTGGCATTGGCACGTGATTTCTACGCGACGGTTGTCCGGCAAGCGATCGATGTTCCGCATGCCGCCGCGCTGCTCGGGGAAGGATCGGAAGTCCTGGGATACGATCAGCCCCGCTCCACCGATCATGCCTGGGGACCGCGGCTGCAGGTGTTCGTACGCCAGCCCGAGCAGGTGGACGTCGTTACCCGAAGCCTCGACGCGCGCTTGCCGTCGGACTTCAGAGGTTGGCCCGTCAGGTCCTTCTCGTGGGAGACGAACACCGTTCGCCATCACGTCGACGTCACGCTCCTGGGGAATTGGATCGAAAAGCAGATCGGATTGGATCCGCTCGCCCGCGAGCTGACGACCGCGGACTGGCTGGCATTTCCGCAGCAGAAACTGCTGCAGGTCACCGCCGGCCATGTGTTTCATGATGACTTTGGTGATCTTCACCGCCTTCGCGGCATGCTGGCGCGGTACCCGTGCGATGTCTGGCTATGGGCCATGGCCTCGCAGTGGCACCTGATCGGAAATGCGGAGCCACGTATCGGCCGTACCCTCGAGGCCGGCGATCGGCGTGGCTCGGCCCTCATCGCCGCACGGATCGTGCGCTTGCTGATGGAATTGAGCTTTCTGCAAGCGCGTCGCTACTGGCCTTACGACAAATGGTTCGGAACCGCATTCTCGCGACTTGCCATGGCTCCTCAGCTCGGCCCACATCTGGACGCAGTTTTGAGCGCACACGACGAGACCAGCCGGATCGATTCCATTCACAGAGCTCTGCGGTTGCTGGCCGATCAACACAATGAGCTTGGCGTGACGGCGCGGGTTCAACCGACGTTCGGTGAATTCAAGGTCGGTATCGATCATGCCGTCCGCCCTTACCGCGTGATCAACGCGGGAGATTTCTCGGAAGCCTGCAAGACCGCAATCACGGACGCAGCGTTACGAAATCTTGTTCCTGTTGGAACCTTTGATCAACTTACCCATGCAGACGACGCCTTGGTCAACTTTACGACATGGCCTCAGCAGATCGGAAGGACCTACGGCGATCTGCTGAAATAGGGACGAGCGGCTTGTTCCTCCGGCATGCGATAGATGGCGAAACCTCGAGCGGGTTTCATTGGGGGCTCTTTCCGGTCCTGCAGCCAGGAAATCGAGATCGCAGGGCGTCGTCTCTTCGGAAAGACGGCAAAGACAGCCCGACAACCTCGGTGGCGGCATGTTTCGGAATCAGGTGGCCACATGAAACCGTGAGGGCGGCAACCTCGTCGGCGACGATCGCTCGTCCGGCCGGAGCACCAGAACGGGGCGGGTCCGGACGGCGATGATCAAGGCGTGCTCGTGGGAGCTCTTGCCTGGCGGGCACGTGGGTCGTCTCACCAGACGAGCGGAATCAGGCGCCAGCGTACGTGGCGCGCATAATCGTCGTAGCCTTCGAGGCCCGTGCGCAACGTCCTTTCCTCGATGCCTATCCGGATGCCGAGCAAGAGGGCGAAGAGGGGGATCGTCGCAAGCCCCCACCACGAGCCGAGCACGAGCGAAGTGCCGGCAAAGTAGAAGAGCGCTCCGAGATACATCGGATGGCGGACGATGGCATAAGGACCTGTCGTGATGACCGCCTGTCCGCGGTCTTTCTGTATTTTGACGACTGGCGCCGCAAAACTGTTCGTGCGCATCACCCAGAATATGAACAGGAACGCCGCCAGGAGGAGGCCGCATCCTGCCCACTGCACGGAAGGCGGCATCATCGACCAGCGCCAACGCGCAGCATCCGCTGCCATGAAGCCCATCGCTGCGAACACGAGGAGCAGGAATGGGATGAGGATCAGCTTGTCCCCCAGCGGCTGATCCTTCTGCACCGGCGGCTTGAGGCGCTCTCTGAGCAGGCCCGGATCGACGCGCGTTCCGTACACCCCAAAAACGATGGAGAGGGTGACCATCACACCGAGATAGAGCCATCCCCCGCCGTAGTTCATCGTGCCGGCAGCGCCGAAGATGATCACGCCCATGAAGCCGAACCAGACGATCGTCTGGACAATCAGATTCAGGATGAGGCCCATTTCCTGCCGCTCCATCGAAGCTGTTGATGGTTCCGCGGCGCCTGTGTCGCCGCGGAAGGTCGCTCCTCACCGCGCTCGCCGGCCACGCTTCCAGCGGCGCATGGCGTCCTCCATGGCGTCCCGCATCACTCGATAGAAGTCCGCCATCTCCTGGAGACGCGCGCCGGCCGCCTTGGACAGGGCGATTCCCGCCCCGGCATCGAGTTGTTCGGCCAACGCGTCGAGCAGGCGGTTCTGCTGCCGGATCATGGCTTCGTAGTCGTCGGCCACGGCGTAAAGCGCGCGCTTCGTTCCAGGCTCGCCATGTCGACGCGCCAGCGTGTAGCTCTCCAGCAGCCGGGCGGCCACGCTCGCACTGCTCTTGCTGATCCCGAGGTCGTCGGCGATCTGCTCGAGGCTGACGGGACCAGGGCGGAGAAGCAGATACCCGTAGAGCCGGGCGGCGACCGGCGGCACGCCCCAGGGCATGAGCAGCCGGGACACGTCCTCGACGAACCGCTGTTCGTTCTTGGCCGCTTTGTTTGGAATATTCGGCATATCCCGAATATATAGAACGTCAGGCTGCGGAGGAAGGCGCCGGGCTGCGGACCAGAAATTCGAACACGCGCTGCGACTGGTCTGGCAGGAAGTGATACCCTTCCTCGATGAAACAGACTTCGGCGTGCGGCACATGCTGCTCGAGCCGAGCCCGCGTGTCGTAGGAATCGATGAGCGCATCACGTCCTCCTGCTATCGCGAGGATCGGCATCGCGAATGCTTCCAGCGCTGCATCGCTGAGCTGCGGGATTTTGATGACGCGCGGCTTGATTGCGCGACCGATGCTATCCATGAGGCCGGAGATCGCCTCGAGATCGGCCGCTAAGTGCCTCGGTGCCGGCCCGAACACCTTTTCAAGGATCTTGCGCTTTCCCCAGGCCCCCAGCAGCAAATAAGGGGCGACAGCGAGGAGAAAGTTCTTCTGCCTTCCTATCCCCGCGGGGCAGATCAACGCCAGCGCGGAAGCTCGTGACGGCCGCCGCATGGCATAGTCGAGCGCTAGCCAGCCGCCGAGCGACGTGCCGACCAGCGCTGCACGGGCAAGTCCCAGCCCGGTGAAGACATCGTCGAGCCATGTCGCGTAGGTGTCGCCGATGAGCGGCGGTCTCACCCGGGCGCTCAGTCCCGCCTCGCCGATCATATCGACCGCGTAGAGCCGGAAGCGACCTGACCAGAGCGCGATATCCGGCAGCCAGGCGGCGCTGTTCGCCTGGGCGCCATGCAGCAGCACCACCGGAGGCGCCGTCTCGGGACCGCAGGCGAGCACGAATGTCGAGCCTTGCGAGGTCGGCAGTACGATCTCCTGCTTCGGCACAGGCCAGCGGTCGAGCACGGCGCGGTACTGCCGCATGACTTCCACCGCATCGGCATCGCTGCGAAAGACAGGATCGCTCATCGCAACAGTCCCAGCTGCAGCTCGATCAGCTCGAGCAGCCTTGCGGCGTCGGACGGAGCGGCGATGAGCACGATCTTCAGATTGCCGCTGGTCGGATCGAAGGCCGTGTTGACGTGCAGCGGCCTGGTCTCGGCGTCGCCTCCCAGCGCCGCGGCGCCGAGGAAGGTCGTCATGCGCTCGGCCGCTTCCGTCGCCAAGGCCGGAACCTCGACGATCACGGTCGCGCGGACGTCGCGAGGAGGCCGGGTGTGCCCGCTCGCCATGCCGGCGAACGCGTCCAGCTTGGAGCGGTCGATACGATAAGCCTTGCCGATCCGTGTGGCGTGCAGACGACCCTCGCGGATGTAGCGGAGGACGGTTTTGGGATGCAGTTTCAGCTCCTCGGCGGCCTGTTCGACCGTCATGAGCATGTTCGACATGCAAAGTACTCCACAATATGCCTGGAAAGTCCTACAATAGGGAATAATAAGGAACAATAGATAATATGGACGAGTCTCATGAATTCCATGATCGAGAATGCGGGCGAGGCAATGAAAGCGCGGCTTCGCCGCGACCTGCGCGCCGCTGTGAAGCGGGGCGACAAAGGCGAGACGGCACTGCTGCGCGAACTGGTTGCCGCGCTCGACAACGCCGAAGCGGCGCCGCTCCGAGAGGAACGTCCGTCCGTCGACGGCCACGCCTTCAACGACGGATCGGCTGAAGGCGAGCGCCGGGTCCTCACTCCAAGAGATGTGCATGCCCTGATGCTGGGCGAGATGAAGGTGCGTGTAGAGGCGGCCGCCGAGTTCGCGCGATTGGGTGCGGAGGTGCGTTCCACGGCGCTCGACGCCGAGATCGGGATTCTACGCCGCTATGTCCAGAAGTGACGCCGACAGCCGGCGCATCCGAGCGCCATGGTCATGAGGACTCGAAGGGCCGCAACCGCTTTCCGTGCGGTCGCGGCTCTTCTTAGCCGATCATCCGCGCTCAGATCCCGATGCCGCCGGATATGCTGACCGTCTCGCCGGTGATGTAGCCCGCCGACGGTCCGGCGAGGAAGCAGACGGTTTCCGCCACCTCCTCGAGGGTGGCGATGCGACGGATCGGATGCATGTCGAGGATGGCCTCGCGATCCGGCAGCTCGCCGGCGACCTCCGCGGCCATGTCCGTGGGCATGATGCCCGGCTGGACGACATTGACGGTGATGTTGCGCGGGCCGAGATCGCGCGCGATGCCCTTGGCGTATCCGGCGAGCGCCCACTTCGTTCCGGCATAATCGGCCACGCCCGGGAAGGGCACGCAGGAGCCGAGGCGCGAGCCGATGAAGATGATCCGGCCGCCGTCGCTGAGACGGGGCGCCGCCACCCGCGTGTTGGCGATCGTGCCCATGACATTGACCTGCCATTGGCGATTGTATCTGTCGCCATCGAGCGCGGGATCGTCGACGCGCTGTCCCTGGATCGCGATGCCGGCATTGTTCACGAGGATGTCGAGCTTGCCGAATTCGGCGATCACCGACTCGATCAGAGGCTTGGCGGAAGACAGGTCGGCCTGATCGCTCCTGATCG
This sequence comes from Pseudomonadota bacterium, assembly GCA_023436825.1. The sequence continues at coordinate 13,926 of JAEZHS010000196.1, forward strand.
CGATCGCGCGCGTACCCTTCGCTTTCAGCTTCGCCACGACGGCCTCAGCCTTGGCTGCTGAGGCGGCGTAGCTGATCGCGACGTCCGCGCCGTGGTCGGCGAACGCTTCCGCGATCGCGGCGCCGAGACCGCGCGAGCCGCCCGTGATCAGGACGACCTTGCCCTTCAGTATGTTCGACATGACGATCCCTTCGTTTTCGTAATGTGCGTTATAATAACGATTGGTATGAAATATGGACCGAGCCCGTCAAGCGGTTTAGTAATGGCCGTTATGGAAAAAGCTGGATCGGCCTGATGGGACGCCATCGCGAATTCTCCGTGGAAACTGCCCTCGACGCGGCGCTGTGCGTCTTCTGGCGCAAGGGTTACGAGGGCACGTCCTACGCCGACCTGACGGAGGCGACCGGCGTCGAGAGGCCCGCCCTATATTCCGCCTTCGGCAACAAGGAAGCGCTCTTCCGCCGGGCCCTGGCGCGTTATCACGAGCGCTACCTGGGCTACCTCCCGGAGGCGCTTCAGCTCCCCACGGCGCGCCAGGTCGCGGCCCGCTTCCTGCAGGGCGCGGTCGAGCTCAACACGCGCTATCCCGACCGCACCGGCTGCTTCGGCATCAACGGCGTCCTCGCCGGCTCGGACGACGCCGAGCCCATCCGTCAGGCCCTGATCGAGTATCGCGCCACCGGCGAAGCGCAGCTTCGCGAGCGCTTCGAGCGGGCAAAGGAAGAGGGTGATCTTCCGCAAACGGCCGACAGCGCAACCCTGGCCGCGTATCTCATGGCGGTGACGCACGGTCTGGCCGTGCAGGCAAAAGCCGGTTTCCGTCGCGAAGTCCTCCAGGCGGTGGCCGAGCAAGCCTTGGCTGGCTGGCCCGAGAAGGCCCGCTCACGTCGGGCAGCGAGAGCAGCTCGGGCCAAGAGCTCGACGTGAGGATCTACACGCCGGCGCCGCTCGAGGGCGCTGAATGGCTGACCCTGCGGGACTCCGATCCGGACCAGTGGGAAACCCTCTCCGTACTGTCCGGACCTGTCGGGTCCGCATGGCAAGCGCCGCAGATGTCTTTCATTCGCCAGCAGGAGGACGGAACGCCACGGCAATACTCCGATTGTCCATGGTGTCTTCACACGGTGCTCATCGTCCGGGACAGGGCGCTGACCTCGTTGCGACCCCTGCTCGAAAGGTACGGAGAGATACTGCCCCTGCGATGCGACGAGCCGGTCTCGCTGTTCAATGCCACGACGATCCTCGATGCCCTGGATGAAGAACGCTCGGAGATTGTGCGTTTTGACGACGGCGGCCTGCTGGCGATCGAGCGCCATGTGTTCAGGCCGGACGTCATCGGGAATCGCGAGATCTTCAAGCTGCCGGGCAGGGCGTCCCGCATCTACCTGCAGGAGACGGTGGTGCGTCGCATCGGCGAGCTCGGTCTTGTGGGCCTGGCGTTCGATCTGGTCTGGACCGATGAGGGGCCATCCCCATCATGATCTTCCGGACCGCGCGCGCTCATGAGCGCGCGGGGACGCGCGCGGTCCGGAAGAATCCCGAAACCTGCTTGCCTCCCGTATGGCCGTGGCCGACAAGAAGTCATGACTGCACACGCCCCCGCCATGAGGCCCATTTCCCGCCGTGGCCTTCTCACCACCACTGCTGCCACCGCCGCCAGCCTCTCCTGGCCGTCGGCCCGGGCGCAAGGCTCCTATCCATCGCAGCCCGTCCGCGTCGTGGTGCCGTACGCCCCCGGCGGCGGCTCCGATTTCACCGGTCGCCTGATCGCGCAGAAACTGCAGGAGACGGCGGGCTTCACCGTGATCGTCGACAATCGGGCCGGCGCGGCGGGCATGCTCGGCACGGAAATCGTCGCGCGCGCGCCGGCCGACGGCTACACGCTGCTCTATGCCGACGTCGCCCACGGCATCAATCCGGCGGTGTACCCCAAGGCAAAGTACGATCCGGTCAAAAGCTTCGCACCAATCACTCTGGTCGGCGCGGCGCCCCAGGTGCTGGTGGCCCATCCTTCCTTTCCGGCCAATTCGCTGAAGGAGCTGCTGGCGATGCCGCGTGAGCAGATGAAGACGATCGCCGTCGGAACGCCGGGCCAGGGCAGCGGTCCGCACCTCACCTACGAATTGTTGCGCGCCCGGATCGGCCTGGAGCTCGTCCATGTGCCCTACAAGGGCGGCGGGCCCGCGCTCAACGACGCGATCAACGGCCAGGTTCCGCTGGTGATGAATGCGATGCCGCCGGTCATGCCGCACCTGCAGTCGGGCAAGCTGAAGGCGCTGGCGATCGCGACGCCGCAGCGCCATCCGCGCCTGCCCGATGTGCAGACCTACGCCGAAAGTGCGCCCGGTGTCGTCGTCTACAACTGGTACGGCTTCCTCGCGCCGGCGGGTACGCCGGCCGAGGTGACGAACCGGCTGGCCGAGCACATCGCCCGCATCCTTGCGCTGCCGGACGTGAAGGAGAAGTTCGACGGCGCCTTTCTCGATGCCATGCCGCAGGGCGGCGCCGAGATGGCACGCTTTCTCGACGAGGAAGTCCGCCAGTGGAAGGCCGTCGCGGTCCAGACCGGCATCTCGCTGGATTGAGGTGCGCGCCGGCGCGTCTGGCGATGGCGTCGATGCGGGCGGCGGCGAGGCCGCGCGACAAATGACAGCGACGGCAACCTTCAAATCCGCCGTTTCGAAGCTCTCGCCCTGCTCTTCACGTGATCGATGAAGGCGCGCAGCTTCGGCATCATTTGATGCCGGCTGGGATAGTAGAGGAACACGCCGGGCGCCAGCGGCGCGAACGGCTTCAGCACGGGCACGAGCTTTTTCGCTTTCACCAGGCTGGCGGCGATCGGCTCGGGCACTTGCGCAAGTCCCATGCCTTCCACGGCGGCGCCCAGCAGGGTCGGGAAATCGTGTGCGATCAGCGGGCCTGCGACGATCGCCTCGATCGGCTTGTTGCCGTCGACGAACGACCAGGGCCCGATTGACCCGTTCGAGCGGCGAATGCGCAGGCAGGCATGCTGGCGCAGCTCGTCGATGCGTTCGGGCCGTCCGCGCCGGCGCAGATACGCGGGGCTGCCGACGACCACGAACGGGAAGGGCGGCGTCAGCCGTACGGCGATCATGTCGGCGGCGATGAACTGGCCCATCCGGACGCCGGCATCGAAGCCGCCGGCCGCGAGGTCGACCAGTTCGCCGCTGGCGGCGATCTCCACCTCGACCTCGGGGAAGGCCCGGGAGAAGGAGGCGATCAGGGGTTCCAGCAGGATCGGCACCACCGCCCGCGGCACCGTGAGGCGCAACACACCGGACGGCCGCTGCCCGAGATCGCGCACGACCTCGCCGGCGGCGACCAGCTCCTCGAAGGCGGGCCTGGCGCGCGACAGGAACCGCTCGCCGGCTTCGGTCAGGCCGACACTGCGCGTCGTGCGGATGAAGAGCGCTGCGCCGACGCGCGCCTCGAGCGTGCGCACCGCCTGGCTGATTGCCGATGGAGTGACGCCGAGATCGGCGGCTGCTTTGCGGAAGCTGCGATTCCGGGCGACGCTCAGGAACGCTTCCACGCCGTCGAGCGCGCCGTGCCGGACTGTGAAGTTCTGCTTCATGCCTCGTCGACGTTATCGCGACTGGTCGCCCGCCGGAATGCGGTCCCATATCGAGGCCACGTCTATCGCACATGACAGGAAGCTGAAATGTCGACGGAACCGGTCTTCCAGATGCAGCTCGTTCTGGGCTATGTGGCGTGGCTGCTCTGCTTCGGCGCGTACATCCTGCCTTGGCTCAAGTCGATGGACAGGGTCGAGGCGCACCGCGCGATCGCGACCCTGCACAGCTTCCGCTTCTTCGGGCTCGTCTTCATCGTCCCGGGTGTCGTCGGCCCCGACCTGCCCGCCAGCTTCGCCCCCTTCGCCGCCTATGGCGACCTCACCACCGGGCTGCTTGCCATGCTGGCGCTGCTGACGATCAGGATACGTTCAGCCTTCTGGCTGTTCGTCGTTGCCTTCAACCTTGTGGGGACGGCCGACCTCGTCCTCAACTACGCTCACGCCATCCAGGCCGGCCTGCCGGCGCGGGCAGGGGAGCTGGGCGCCACCTACGCGATCCCGATCCTCTACGTGCCCCTGCTGATGATCACGCACGTCGCGGCTTTCTATCTGCTGATGCGTCCGGAGCCCAAGAGGGCGCAGGCTCCCGCATAGAAGTGCCTGCGTTGAAGGCAGTGCTGGCACTTGGGCTCAGCGGCACAAGGAATAGCGTGTCGTCGGCTCGACCCGCCATTTTGTGGCCCTCTACGGTGCGAAAGAATTCGTGAAAACGAAACTGGCGGATCACGACGGCAGTGCTTGACATTAGTGCACTACAGTTATATAAACGACCCGTTGCGTTGCTTTCCCGCGTTATCGCTCTATGCATCGTTTATCCGAAACCAAGCCAGGGCGCGGCTGACACCCGCGCCCGTTCCCTCCGGCTGCGTGCCTCCGGAGGGGACGGGCTCCGGCTCTTCGACCCGCCGATTCCCATTGGTAACTGTCCGAATTCGACCGGCAGCCTGAACAGAAGGATCGAGAAAACCAGTAGCGGAAACAGCGGAAACAGCGGGAATTCGACGTGCGACGCACCCCGTGGGCGCGGCTCACGCCCGCCCCCCGGCACAGCGGCCAATGACAGGAGCACAGCCTTGCGGCATCGCGGACGTCATCTCTTTGATGACTTGGTAGACGCAGCGCCGCCACCTGCGGTGGTCGTGCGTCGTACCTCCTCG
>JAEZHS010000123.1 GCA_023436825.1 Pseudomonadota bacterium
TCCCCGACCTGCACCGGCTGGACCAGGCTGCCGACTTCGCGGAAGCTGCCGGCATCGCACAGCAACGCGACGCGCTCCCGCGCCGTGAGCTTGCCGCGCTTGCGTTGGCGCTCGACGGCCGCCGGCCGTCCCGCATCCAGCACCTTGAGGCGCGCGGCGTCGATTCCCGCCACCAGCTCGCGCATCGGCGTCCCCTCCGGGCGCTCCGTCATGCGGCGCGCCGGCCGAAGGCCCCGGCGGCGGCGGCGGCGCGAACCTGCTCGGGCGTGTAGTTCAGCACCCGCGACAACACTTCTGCGGTATCGGCGCCCAGCAACGGCGCGGCGACGGGGCTCGCAACAGGCGTCTCTGAGAAGTGCACGGGCAGGCCGACATTGGGGATCGTGCCCAGCGTCGGATGGGGAATTTCACTCAGCAGCCCCAGTTCGGCGATCTCGGGCGCGTCCATCGCCTCGCCCACCGTGCGGATGGCGCCGCCCGGCACGCCGGCCTCGTGCATGCGGCTGAGCCACATCGCCCGCGCGCCCTGCTTCAGCCGTCCGGAGATCAGCCCGATCAGCTTCTTCGTGTTGTCCCGGCGCCGGCGGCTGTCGGCATAGTCCGGATCGTCGGCCAGTTGCGGATCCTGTAGAACGTCGCGCGCAAAGCGCTGGAAGGTGCGGTCGTTGGCGCAGGCCAGATAGATCGGCCCGTCGGCTGTCTCGAAGGCGCCAACCGGGCTGGCCGTCGCCTGGATATTGCCGAAGCGGGTGGGCGACACGCCGGTCGCGAGATAGGCCAGCGAGAAATTGCCCAGCATATTGACCGCGGTCTCGATCATCGTCGTCTCGATGTATTGCCCCCTGCCCGTATGCCCGCGCGCCAACAAGGCGGCCTGAATGGCATTGGCGGACATCATCGCGGTGGAGATGTCCATGATCGACGGACCGGCGCGATAGCCGGGATGCTCGGCCGGATCGCCGTTCATCGAGATGAAGCCGCTTTCCGCCTGCACGATCGGATCGAAGCCGCTGCGCCGTGCGTAGGGCCCGCTGCGGCCATAGGCCGAGATCGAGCAATAGATCAGCCCGGCATTGTTCTTCGACACGGTCTCATAGTCGAGGCCGAGCCGGGCCATCACTCCGGTCGAGAAGTTCTCGACGACGATGTCGGCCTCCTCGATCAGGCGCTTGGCGATGGCAAGGCCTTCGGCGGCCTTGAGATCGAGCGCCACGCTCCGCTTGTTGCGGTTGACCCAGAGATAGGGAACGCCTTCGCCGCCCAGCGTCGGCGGATAGTTGCGGAAGGCGTCCCCTTCACCGGCGCTTTCGATCTTGATCACTTCGGCGCCGAAGTCGGCCAGGATCATCGTTGCGTAGGGGCCCGCGATGAAATGCGAAAAGTCGACCACCCGCACATCGGCAAGCGGCGTCGGTTTTCCGCTGTCGCGCGGACGAGGTGACGGAAGCTTCGGCGGCAAGGTCGTCCTTCCTTCGGCGGTGCGATCGGCAGTCTAGGCGGGGTCCACAACAATATGAACTATGAACCACCAGTCATTTCCGGCACCGGGCCTTGCAAAATCGAGGCACCTCAATCCCTGTAGTTCTGCGGCACAGGGCAAGGCGGAAGGAGCTTCTCCAGCGTCTTGGCGACGCCGAGCAGTCGGGCGTCGTTCCAGCGCTTGCCGGTGAGCTGCAGGCCGATCGGCAGCCCCTCCTTCGAGAAGCCGCAGGGCAATACGATCGACGGCTGGCCCGTGAGGTTGGCGAGAAAATTGTAGGCTGTGCCCGCAAAGAAATAGAAATGCGGCGTGCCGTCGATCATCAAGGGCTCGGTCTGCTTCTGTCGGATGAAGGCGGCATCCGGCATCACCGGCATCAACCAGGCATCGTAGTCGTCGAGAAAGGATTCGCATTGCCGCATGACCTGGTCGCGCCGGTCGAGCACGGCGAACAGTTCGGCGAGATCGAGCCGCGCCGTGCGGCCAACCGAGCGCTCCGTCGGATCGGATGAACCGGTCATCCCGGACGTGGGTTCGCGCTCGGCGAGCGGCTGCAGGGCGCGCACCTGGTATTGGAAGAGATCAGCCCAGTCGTCCCAACCCTGCTGCCAGTCGAGGCCCCTGGGCTCGGTGCGCGTCACCTTGGCACCGGCTTTGCTCAGCAGGCGAACCGTCTGCTGTACGACAGACGCGGTGTCGGACGAGACCTTCACCAGGGGATTGCTGTCGATGAACGCGATGCGAAGGTCCTTGGGCCTGGCGGCCGGCGCGGGACCGAGCGCCACGGGCGGCGCCTCGGCCTCGTTGCCGTCGGGGCCGGCGATGATCCGCAGCGCCGTCTCGAGATCCTCGACCGATCGCGCCAGCGGGCCGAACACACCCATCCAGCGGATGGTGCGCGTCTGGCCGGGCAGGCATGGCACATGGCCGCGGATCGGCACGCGCCACTCGCTGGGCTTGAGCGCAAAGATGCCGTTGTAATGCGCGGGGTTCCTGACCGAGCCGCCGATGTCGCTGCCGAGCTCGAGCGGCGACAGGCGCGCGGCGATGGCGACGGCACCGCCGCCGGTCGATCCGCCGGCGGTGCGGCGGTCGTCCCAGGCGTTCTTGGTCGTGCCGAACAGCGGACTGTCGGTCTGAAAGTCGGCGCACAATTCGGGCACATTGGTCTTGCCTAGGATCACCGCACCCGCCGCGCGCAGGCGGGCCACCAGGCTCGCATCCTCGGCCGCCACATTGTCCTTGAGCGGCGGATGGCTGGACGTGGTGTGCAGCCCCGCGACGTCGAACGCTTCCTTGATCGTGATGGGCACGCCGTGCAGCGGGCCCAGCGGCTTTTTCTTTGCCCGTGCGCGATCCGCCGCCCTATCAGCTGCTCTGGCTGCCTTGAGCGCGCCGTCGCGATCGACCACGACCAGCGCATTGAGCGGTCCGTTCAGTCGAGCGATCCGCTGCAAGTGCGCTTCGATCGCCTCGACCGAGCTCAGCCGACCGTTTCGTATGGCGCGGGCAAGCCGCGTCGCCGTCTCAAAGCACGGATCCATGCATGTCCCCCTTGCACAACTCGGACACTAGCCGCCTCTCCCGCACCCGGCTATAGAGCCCAAGGTATTCTTGGGGGCGCCATGAGTTTGGCTCGCAAAACACTGTTCGTGACCGGCGCCAGCCGGGGCATCGGACTCGCCATCGCGCTCGCCGCTGCACGCGACGGCGCCAACGTCGCCATCGCCGCCAAGACGGTGAAACCCGATCCCAGATTGCCCGGCACCATCTTCACCGCCGCCGCGGAGGTCGAGGAGGCGGGCGGCAAGGCGCTGCCGCTGCCCTGCGACATCCGCGACGAGCAGAGCGTGGAGAAGTCGGTGGCAGAGACCGTAGCCAGGTTCGGCGGCATCGACATCCTGGTCAACAATGCCAGCGCCATCAGCCTCACTGGCACGCTCGCCACTCAGATGAAGCGCTACGACCTGATGCACCAGATCAATGCGCGCGGCACCTACATGGTCTCGCAGAAGTGCATCCCGCATCTGTTGAAGGCGGAGAACCCGCACGTGCTGAACCTGTCGCCGCCGCTCGACTTCGACGTGAAGTGGTTCTCCAACCACGCGGCCTACACCCTCGCCAAGTTCGGCATGTCGGTCTACGCCTGGGCGATGGCCGAGGAGTTCAAGGGCAGGATCGCCTTCAACTGCCTGTGGCCGCGCACCGGCATCGCGACGGCCGCGATCCAGAACATTCTGGGCGGCGAGGATGGCATGAAGCGCTGCCGCAAGCCCGAGATCATGGCCGATGCGGCCCACGCCATCCTCAACAAGCCGGCGAAGACATGCACCGGCAACTTCTTCATCGACGACGAGGTCCTGGCCGCCGAGGGCGTCACCGATTTCGACAAGTACGCCGTGTCGCCCGGCACCCCGCTGATGCCCGACTTCTTCGTGCCCGCCGAAGGCGCGCGCACGGTCGTCGGGCGGGCATAGGATCGTGGCAACGTTCCTGCTGATCCACGGCGCCTGCACCGGCGGCTGGTGCTGGGAAAAGGTCGTGCCGCTACTCGAAGCCAATGGCCACAAGGTCTGCGCCCCCGATATGCCGGGCCTGGGCAAGGACCACACGCCGCCAGCCAACGTCACGCTGGCCGACAATGTCGAGAAGGTCTCGCGGCTGCTCGACAAGATGGAGGAGCAGGTCGTGCTGGTCGGCCACTCGCTGGGCGGCATCACCATCAGTGCCGTCGCCGAGGCGCGACGTCGCAAGCTCAAGGCGCTGGTCTATCTCTGCGCCCTGCTGCCGACCTCGGGCAAGACGGGCAGGGACATGACCTCGCTCGAGCCCGACACGATGTTCCGGTTGTCGCGTCAGGTGAGCCCTGACGGCCTCACTTACACCTTCGCGCGCGACAAGCTGCCGGCGCTGTTCTACGCCGACGTCTCGCCCGAGGACCGCTACAAGGCCATGGAGCGCTTGCGACCGCAGCCGATCTCGATCTCGACCACGCCGGTGACGCTGACCGAGGACCGCTTCGGCTCGGTGCCGCGCTGGTACATCGAGTGCACGCACGACCTTGCCGTGCGCGTCAAGCTGCAGCGCCTTATGGTCAAGATGACCCCGTGCAAGGTCGTCACCATGGAATGCGGCCACTCGCCCTTCTTCAGCAATCCCGAGGAGCTGGTCGAGCACTTGGAGGCGATAGCGCGGTCATAGTCTTCCGGGACCGCAGGCGTCTCGCCCGCTTCATGAG
>JAEZHS010000211.1 GCA_023436825.1 Pseudomonadota bacterium
ATGACGTCGTCACCGCATTTACCCCCTTCGGCGTCGAGACCCTCAAGGCGCTCGTCGAAGAATACAAACGGCAAGCTGCAGATCGCCGCCGCGAGTAGCTACGACGCGGTACTCACCGCAGGCTTACCTTTCACCTTGGTCGCATCGACCAGCCCTGTTGCCCGTCAGGCATACTGCACCTACGCTTTCGGTAGCTATCCGGGGAGATGCCGTTGGCGCGTGAGCAGCGTGAACTGGCGGCAATCGTTGCTGCAGACGTCGTCGGCTGCTCCCGCCTGATGGGGCGTGACGAGAGCGGGACACTGGCGCGCCTGCGCAAGAACCGATCCGAACACCTCGATCCCGTGCTGGCCAAATACGGAGGTTGGCTGGTCAAGCTGACCGGCGACGGGGCCCTCATCGAGTTCGCCAGTGCAGTCGATGCGCTGAGTGCCGCCATCGAGTTCCAGCAAGCCATAGCCGACGCCCATCACGACCAGCCTGCCGATGCCGCGCTCGTCTTCAGCATGGGCCTGCACCGGGGCGACCTGATTGTCGATGGTGACGATCTCTACGGAGATGGTGTCAACGTTGCCGCTCGCCTTGAAGCGGAAGCTCCTCCTGACGGCATCATGATTTCGCGGACGGTCCATGAAGCGGTGATGGGTCGGGTGTAAGCGACCTTCGACGATCTCGGCAACCTTGCCCTGAAGAACATCGAACGTCCCATTCAAGCGTTTAGCGTGAGGTGGAAGCCGTCGGATTGGCAACCTTCGGCGACACCTGACGTGACTATCGCACCGGCTACGCCGCCGCAGGTGCCGCTGCCGTTGCCCGACAAGCCCTCCATCGCCGTGCTGCCATTCCAAAACATGAGTGGCGACGCCGAACAGGAGTATTTCGCGGATGGCGTCGTGGAAGACATCCTCACTGCGTTATCGCGATTTAGATCGCTGTTCGTGATCGCATGAAATTCGAGCTTCACCTACAAGGGCAAGATCATCGACATCAAGCAGGTCGGATGCGAACTCGGCGTCCGCCATATCCTGGAAGGGAGTGTTCGAAAGGCGGGTGGCAAAGTCCGCATCACCGCGCAATTGATCAACGCTGAGACTGGGGCGCACCTCTGGGCTGATCGTTTGACGGCGCTCTGGAGGATATCTTCTCCTTGCAAGATGAAGTAGTCGAGAAGGTCATTGCTGCTATTGCCCCTGGTGTCGAGCGAGCGGAAATCGAACGCGCCCAGCGCAAGCCGACGGCGAACCTCGGCGCTCACGAGTGTTACCTCAGGACCGTGCCTTTCTGGTGGGCGAATAATCGGACAGAAACGACGCATCTGTGCGCCTTCTCAGGCGGGCTCTTGAAATTGACCCCGGCCATTCATCGGCAATGGGATTGTTGCTCGCCGTCTACGGCATGCGCCGATCAGCGGGCTTCCACAGTGATGATGACGTGGTGGAAGATGCGCAAAATGGAAGCGCTGGTGCGCCAAGCCGTACGCATTGGACGAGACGATGCTGTTGCACTTGGATGCGCTTCATTTGGTATCGCATTTTTATTGCGCGATCTTGCCTTGCAGAAGAACAGGCAGCGCGCGCCTTAGCGTTGAACGCTAACCTTGCGAGTGCCTGGGCTTTTATGGGTTACATTCACCTCTGGTCTGGCAATCCAGCCCAGACCGTCAGCGATCTGGCGCGCGCCACCCGGCTTGATCCATTGAATGACTCGGTTAACTGGAAGTCGGCCACGGCGCACGCTTATTACTTTCTCGACAGGCATGAGGAAGCACTACGGATTGCTGAAAACATGGTGCAGCGCAACCCCGAGGGGCACAGTGGCCTGCGCCTGGCCACCGTCTGTGCCGCGTTCGCTGGACACGTGGAAGTAGCGCGAATATTCGCGTCGAACCTCCAACGGATCGATCCAGCGTTCCACGTTTCCCGGCTTGCGGACTAGCCGCGCCCACCATGTGCCGCCGCTCAAGTTCTTGCGGTAGTCGAGGAACACGCCGCGGTCGAGTTTCGCCGAGTAGGGCTTGCCGCGCTGCGCCAACTTGCGGCGGGCCGTTCGAGTTCCAGCGAAGCATCGCGGATCGTCTGCCCCATCTCGGCGATCTCCCAATGTCCAAAGAATATCCAAAACCCGTAGCAGGGTACGCTTGCACGCTCCAGCACGCGCATGCGCAAAAGCCTTATCTCATCGGCATTTTCTATGATAGCGCCTGAATGCGGTTGGAGCTAGATGTTGCTCTGGCAACGCCGACTGGCATACCTCCATTCGGCAGAAGACGGGCGACGCCTAGGCCCGTACCTGGGCCAATGACGAGAGAAGGTTGTAGTGGATCCCGCGTTCCTGACTTCACGGCGCCTATCTCGTCGGCGCGCAGGGTAGCAAAGGACAATGCCTGTGCGACAAGGTCATTGATGACGACCAGCCTGCGCAAGCCAAGACGCTGAGGCACATCGCCGATGGAGAATCGCCACGGACTGTTGGTAAATGCCACCTCATCGCCCAATACAAGCACCGCCTCATCCACCTGCAGACCCGCAAGGTAGACCTCAATAGCCTCTACAAGGCCAGGGTGGTCGGTAATCGCAAGCTTCCGTGTGTTGGCCGGAAGCTGGCCAGGACCCACAATTGCAAACCTCGCGTTCGTGCCGCCAATGTCTCCGACCCGCCTCATAGTGGCATGACGGAGAGACGGGCGCTGAAGCTGCGTCCTTCTTTCCCATAATAGCGCAAACCATATTGACTGGTTTACAGTCCGGAGAACGACGTTACCGGCATCGCGTGACGGTCAAAGCAGAGAATGGCCCGACTGCCGAACACCCGAACCATGATTATTGCATCTCGTTAGAAGATTAGCCCAGGATTTGGCGGTCGGCGTACCCGATACCAGCGCTCGGCCCTTGTCATATCGCTGCTCTGATGCTGTCCGCGGACAACAAGGGAGACTTCCATGAACAAATCCATCGTTGTCTCTTTTCCGGATGAAGCAAGCGCTCGGCGAGGAATAGAAGCCTTGACGGAGCTAAAGTCAGAACATTTCCTGCTGCATGGCGCGGGTATCGTCATCAAGGACGACAGCGGAAAACTTGCGATGCAAGTAGTCTCCGACGAGGGATGGAGGCTTATCGCTGCGGGCGTGCTACTCGGCGGACTGGCTGGATTGAGTGTCGATCTGCTGGCAGCCGCCATTCTGGCAGCAGGTGGCGCAGTGTCTGGTGCAGGGGCCGCACTCACGCACCGCGGCGCTGGCGAACGTCTTATGGAGAAAGTGGCTCGCCGCCTACGGGCAGGCTCGGCAGCCATCGTCGCCGATGTCGAGACCGGCAATGTAGACTTTATTATAACCCGGATGGAGGCGCTTGGAGGGTCCGTCCTGCATCAGGAATAAGTGTCAGCATCTGCGATGGGCCGATTCTCTCGGGACTTCGGCCACTTGGTCTGAGCCCAGGCTATCAGACATCGCAATCTCCTCCGCGTCATCCGCGGTCCGCCGAGTACGAGGGGGAACGGCGCGGTTCGGTCCGCGACGGTGACGAAAGGGCCGATAGTTTCCGAGCTTCGTGAGAGATGTGTAGTTGCCGTCGTCAAAGCCGGGCGGCTTGTCTCCATCCGGCGTCGATTTCACCGTCGTCTCCGCAGCCACGATCGGCAAGCGAGCTGACTTCGTGGCAGCGGCCGGGAAGGCGGCGCCGATTAGACCCTGGCGTCGAGACGTCACTGCCTCGGCAGCTGCCCTAACTGGATCATCCTCGGTATGCACGTAGCGCATGAACATCGTAACGGTCTTGTGTGCTGTAGCGCCATGCCGACCTTCACGGGGATTCCTGAGTTCGCGATATCGGTCGCCGAGCGGTGGCGGATACCATGTGTGCCGACGTGCTGTAGCCCGGCGCGCCCGAGGATGCGCCGCCAGCCCTTGTAGTAGGTGTGCTTCGACATCGGCCGGTTGGGATCGAAGATCGAGGGGCAGACGTAGGGTGAACTTTCCAAACGCGGTGCCGCCTCGAGCAGGCGGACAGCTTCGGCGCTCATCGGCTTCGACATGCCACCGGTCTTGCTGTCGGGCCACGCGACACGGCGGTTGTCGAGATCGACCCAGGCCCATTCGAGCTTGAGGATCTCCGACATCCGGGCCGCAAACTCGAACTGTAGCCGGATGGCAAGGAGGATGAACGGATGCTCCAGGCCCTCGGCCTCCGGCTTGTTCAAGTAGGCATACAATCGCTTCAACTCCACATCGGTGATCAGCCGGGTCTTTCCTCGTTCGGGAAATCTCGGGATATGGCGGCAGGGGTTCGATCCGTCTGGACGCATGCCCCAGACCTCCGCCATGTTGAACATCTTGCGGAGTGCCGACAGCACCCGGTTGGCGTTCGGCGGGGTTTTCGCCATCTTCTGCATCAAGCTTGAGATATCACGCGCGCGTGATGTCAGAAACCTTGGTCTTGCCGAGATGGGGAATGATGTAGAGCTTGCCGTAGCCACGGTTGGCTTCGACCGTCGAGGGCTTGTTGCGCGGCTCGGCGTAGTCGGCGATGAAGCGCTCGAAAAGCTCCTGCACCGTGGCGGCCCGGCGCGCGGCGCTCTTCTCAGCACTCGGATCCTTGCCCTTGCGGACGTCGGCCAACCAGTCCTGGGCGATGGCCCGGGCCTGCTCGACAGTGATCTCGCCAAAGCGGCCGATGGCGGGCTTGCGGCGCTGACCGTTGTTGGCGACATAGGCCACCATGAAGACCTTGCGGCCTGTCGGCGTCACTTTGAGCAAGAAATCCGGAATCGCCGCGTCGCGGATTTCGTAAGGATCCTTCTCCGGCTGAGCGGAGTCCACGACGGTCTTCGTGAGTTTGAGTCTTGGCATTCCTATCCTCCGACGAGGCCAGATCGATCTCAGGTGCAAAATAGGTGCAGCCAGAAATCCAACCGTGGCGTACGACCGGCTAGGACTGGATCACCATACGACGTGGAAATGCCAGAAGGATCAGGCGCTTATCGTGTCGTGGCGTACTGCCGGATAGAGATAGGATAGGTGGTCCATCGCTCCTCAAAATCAGGTTTCCTCACGGAAGCGTTGGTTCGAGTCCGACCGGGGGCACCACCCTGCTGCGCGCTGCGCAGGACGAGCCCTTCGAAGCCCTGGCGAAGGAGGGCTGTTCGACCGCCAAATCGACACCAGGCGCCTATCTCTGCTCGCGGTCGGCGGCACGAGCCGCCAAGCGGTCGTACATCTCGGCGAGCTCCTGCATTGTCCGCTTGGCCTCGAGATCACGCATGTCGCGCGCCTTCTTGCGGGCCTCTTCTGCGCGTTCCCGCAGGTATTCCACCCTGAGTCGACCATCTGTGGTCATGCGGTTCACGGCAAGCTGCGTGACGAACCGCGAGGAACCGACATCACGCCTCCGCAAAAAAAGAAGACGCCGAGACCTCATGCGGCGGCGGTGTGCGCGGGGGGCAACACACGCCTGGACTCGGCGCCCGGACCCGAGACTATGGCCGCCGTCGCAACCCGGAAATGGAGATGATTGCCTAGGACCTCATAGGTATCCTCCGCATCTCCAGGCTCATGCTCATGCGGGCGAGGTGCGACACGGTCCGCGCCGCCATCTTCTTGAGCACGGCTGCGCGATGATGCTCCGCCGTCCGCGTGCTGATCCCGAGCCGTGTGGCAAGGAGCTTCGTGGGCATTCCTTCGGCCAGGAGCGACATGACCTCCTGTTCACGAGGCGTCAGCGAACGGTAGTTCGCCTCGATCAGGGCCGAGGCCGCTTCCTCGACGGTCATGCGGCTGACGCGCTGCAAGGCTTCCTCCAGTGTTTCGAGAAGCTCCGCAGGCTCGAAGGGCTTCTCCATGAAGTGCAATGCCCCGGCGCGCATGGCCTTGACGGCTAGCGGCACATCGCCATGGCCGGTGATCATGACCACGACCGGCCTGATCGGGCCCCTTTGCAGATGGCGCACCAAATCAAGTCCGCTCATTCCCGGCAACCGGACATCGACCAGCAGGCACAACGGCTTGCTTACCCTGACGTCCGAGAGGAACTCCTCGGCCGAGGCGTAGGTGCGTGCTTCGAGCCCAGCCGTGTCGAGCAGGGCCTTGAGCGCCTCGCAAACGTCGGCCTCGTCGTCGATCACGTAAACGATGCGCCTATGCGCCATGTGCGTCCTCCGGGGCCACAGGAAGCTCGATGCTGAACCGCGTACCCTCGGCTGGTCCCAGGCTCTGCCAATCGATGGTTCCTCCATGGGCTGTGACGAGCTCGCGCGACAGCGCCAGTCCAAGACCCATGCCGTCGTGCTTGGTCGTCATGAAAGGCTCGAACAGATTCTTCGCGACCGTGTCCGCAACGCCAGGCCCGTTGTCTTCGACCTCGATCCGCACGCCGTTTCCGGTCGATGCGACGCGGACCGCTACCCGGCCCGGTCCGCGGCGCGCTTCGGCAGCGGCGTCGATCGCGTTGTTGATCACGTTGATGAGGGCCTGCTCGAGCTGCAGGGCATCCACGGTGACCTGCGGCACGGGATCGGCATCGAGGCGCACCGAGACTCCATGTGCGCGCGCGTCATCTTCGGCGAGCGCAACGACCTTGCGGGTCAACGCTCCCAGATCGGTGGGCGTCGTCCTCAGCGTGCCGCGCGATACGAAGTCCCGAAGGTGCTCGAGGATGTCCTTCGCTCGCCGCAACTGCCCTGTAGCCTTCTCGAGTGAGTCCGCGATTCGCGACGGTTCCATGGGCCTGGCGGAAAGCATCTGCTGGCCGACATGGAGGTACATGGCGACGTTCGACAGCGGCTGGCTGATTTGATGCGCCAGCGAGACACCCATCGCTCCGGCAGTGGCATGCCTCGTCATGCGCGCGACCTCGGCATGGTGCTCGCGCAGGAGTTCGTCCGAGCGCCGGCGCTCGTCGACGACGGCGCCGAGCAGCAGTCCGTTGGAGGCGAGCGCCAGGACGAGGAGTTGGTAGCCCATGAAGGTACTCGCCGGATAGTCGGCAGAGCTGATGAACGCCAGCAACAACAGATGGACAAGGCAGACGCCGGCCGAGGCGCCCGCAAATCCGGCGCGCATCGCGATCCAGCTCACGGGCAGGAACAGGAGATAGAAGAACTGGTAGTCGCTGGCGCCCTTGATCGAGAAGATCAGCCACAGGGACATCAGGGTCCCGACGAGAAAGACGCCCGAGTCGATCAGCAACGCCCTGGGCCTCGAACCAAGGAGACGCTGCATTGAGCCGTAGGCAGCCATGCCAACGGGGAGAAGGATGATGATGCCGACGGTGTCGCCGACCCAGAGATGCCGCACCGCCGCCCAGTATTGTCTCAGTGGAAGGTCGCCGAACAAGACAAGAAAGCCGCAATAGAACGAGGCGATGACAAACGTTCCGGCCGGCACCACGACAAGCAATCCGATGACGTTGCGCAGGTCCGTGCGCTTCATCGCAAAGCCCAGGCCGCGCACGAGCGTGACCGCGAGCGCCGCGTAGCCGATTGCGACAACGGCGCTCGTGGCGACGGAAGCGCTCTTGCCAGCGGCGTAGATGAAAAGATCGGCCAGCAGCGCGGCAAGGAAGAGCACCGGCGCATAGGCTATGCCCTTGATCAACAAGAGGCCCACGCTCAGTGCCTTCACGGGGTTCCACAGCGTGATTCCGAGGGCTTCGAGCTCGTGCACGCGCGTCAGCCATTCGAGCCCGAGGTAGGCAGCCGTGAACGCGCAA
Source organism: Pseudomonadota bacterium (assembly GCA_023436825.1). Next base: position 7,704 of record JAEZHS010000211.1, read on the forward strand.
CTGAGCAGGACATACTGGACCGTCGCCGGTCCGTACAGCCAACCTGCGCTCGCTCGCAGCCTTGCCATTCCGACACCCGATCCGCGGATCATTTCATTCAATCTCGTTTTCCTGTCCTTACACGCGTGCTCCAGGCGTGTGACTTCAATCGTTCCGCCGACAAGTCCATAGGTAATGAGGCCAATATCGTCATAGGTAATATTGCCCATGTCGTGCGCATCGGTTTGCCATGGCTTCGAGATGCGACTCGAAGCGACTGGTGCGATATTGACTTTATGGGAAAAACTTATCGTCCAGAGTTTCGCGAGAGGCAAGGCCAATGGGAGTGGGCCGTCTTCCTTGAAGGCGAAGGCAGACCAGCGATGCCGTGGTCGAAACCCCATGCGGCCAAGGCTTCAGCGAAAGCCGATGCCGAAAAGGCGATACGAAGGTTGCAGGCACGCGATGCGCCCCGGCTTGAGGCGCTGACCAATCAGTAGAGCGGAATGCGATGAGGTGGAACCGCATATGCGGTTCCCAGCTGATCGCTTTCGCGCACCTTCATCGGCATTAGCCGCCATCGGCTGATAGGGATGAATACCTACTACGTCCGCTCTCAATTGTGTTCGCGTCGGGGTTGCGGCAATGACGACGCTCGGCGTCCGTTGGCGGGGAGGAACGATGTTGGTTTGTGTCGGACGGCTGTGGATGTCGGCTGCTCCGGCCTTTGCTTTGTTTCTCATGGCGCCCACGCCGCTCCATGCCGAGGAAGCGGCGGCGCGCATCGACCTGACGCAGCATCCGGTCGGCTATTTGGCGCTACTGATCTTCTTTGTCGCGTACGGGTTCGTGGCGGTCGAGGAAGTCATCCAACTGCGCAAGTCGAAGCCCGTCATGCTGGCGGCCGGCCTCATCTGGGCGCTGCTCGGCGTCGTTTATGCCGCAAACGGCCAGAGCGCCTCGCTCGAAGCCGCCGCCAAGCATGTGATCCTCGATTACGGGGAGCTGATGCTGTTCCTCGTGGTGGCGATAACGTATGTGAACACGATGCAGGAGCGGCGGGTCTTCGCCGCGTTGCGGGCCAGGCTCATCGGCATGCGGCTTTCCTATCGGCAGCTGTTCTGGCTGGTCGGCGGGCTTGCCTTCGTCTTCGGCCCGATCATCGACAATCTGACCACGGCGCTCGTCATGGGGGCCGTCGTGGTGGCCATCGGGGTCGCCAACTATCAGTTCATCGTCATGGGCTGCATCATCATCGTGGTGGCCGCCAATGCCGGCGGCGTCATCTCGCCGTTCGGCGACATCACGTCGCTGATGGTCTGGCAGAAGGGCAAGCTGGAATTCCTCGAGTTCTTCCACCTCTTGCCTCCGGCACTGGTGAACTTCCTGGTGCCGGCGGCGCTCATGCATTTCGGCGTGCCTCGGGGAATGCCGGAGCCGTCGACCGAGATCAGGAGACTGAAGCCCGGCGCATCCGTCGTGATCGGGCTGTTCGCCGCCACCATCGCGACAGCCGTTTCGTTCAAGACGTTCTTCAGCCTGCCGCCCGCGCTCGGAATGATGCTGGGACTCGGATATCTGCAAATGTACAGCTACATCCTCCAGCGGATCGGGCGCCGACGCGACGACCAGGACATGGCGTTCGACTCCTTCCGGGAGATCAGACGTCTCGAGTGGGATACGCTGCTGTTCTTCTTCGGCGTCATCTTCGCCGTCGCGGGCCTTGGTGTCGCCGGCTATCTCGCGCAATTGTCGGATTTTCTTTACGGCAACCTGGGACCCACGGCGGCCAACATCGCGATTGGCGTGCTGGGCGCGGCATTCGACAACATCCCGCTGATGTTCGCGGTGCTGACCATGGATCCCGATATGTCGAGCGGCCAGTGGATGCTCATCACACTGAGCACAGGCGTCGGGGGAAGCCTGGTCTCGATCGGTACGGCAGCCGGCGTGGCGCTCATGGGATTGCTGCGCAACCACTACACGTTTCTCAATCATCTTCGATGGGCCTGGGCCATCGCGCTGGGCTACGTGGCGAGCGTCATCACCCATCTGTGGATCAACGCCGAGCTCATGTAGCGCGTGAAGTTGTCGAGCTTGGACAGGTCGGCTAGGGAGGAACGCCATGGAGATCAGTGCATCCGATACCGAGGTGACCGTCCTGGTCGCGGCGCTGTTGGCGATCCCGGCCATCGAACCCGGGGCTTCGCCTCGGGAGCGGCTTGACGTCCTCAAAGCCACGCTCGCCGAGCTGCGTAGGCAAGGTGGGCTTTCCGCCCTTGCGACCGGCACGGAAGAAGTGAGCCGTCGCCGATGAGGCCTGTGGTGACCAGATTCTTGCCTGCGGCATGCGAAGGTCGGTTGCGCGCCGCGCTCGTGGCGTGCCTGACGTCGCTGCTGCTGGCAGCGGGTGCGCTGATGCCGGCGTCGCATGCCGCGGCGGGGCAGAGGGCGCATTCGGAAGCCTTGGACGGTCTCTCACGATTTCATGACGCCCTCCTGCCTGCAAAGCTGTTGCCCCGGATTGCCTGCGACGTGCGGCGCGGCCTCCCGGCTATTGGTGGCGACACGGACGGTCCCGTCGATCTGCCTGACCTTCTCTTTCATGCATGGCCAATCGCGCGTGGAGCGGCCCAGCAATGCGGCGCCATGCCGGCGTCGGGCCACGGCTTGCTGCCCGGTGCGCATCGTCCGCGAGGCCCGCCGCAGGAAGAGCTCGAGGTGCGCCCTGCACCGCCGCCGCTTGTTCTGTGGATCGTGCCGATGCCGCTAGGAAGGCTGCCCGCGCTTCTGGGGTGACCTGCCGAAGGCGGTGCGTTTCACGCCGCTTTCTCAGGAATCCCCATGCGCCAATCTCCCTGGAAGATGGCGGCCTATGCCGCCATCGTTGTGTTCGGCATCCTTGCCGTCATCCCGAACTTCTTGTCCCGTGATCAGCTGGAACGGCTGCCCAGTTGGCTTCCTCATAAACAGGTAACGCTCGGCCTCGACCTTCGCGGTGGGTCGCAACTGCTCCTCGAGATCGACAGCGGAACCGTCCTCCGCGACCGCCTGGCTGGACTTGCAAGCGACGTCGACGGTGCCCTGCGTGGCGCGCGCATAGCTGCGCGGCCCGCGAAGGTCGAAGGCAACGCGGTGGTCGTCGAACTCTCCGGCGATGCCTCGCCGCGCGAGGCGTTGCGCGCCGTCTCCGAGCTGTCCGGCTCCGTTCCGACACGTTTCGGAGGCGCGGGCCGGCCGAGCTTGGCCATCGACATGCAGGGGGACCATCGTCTCGTCGTCAGTCCAACGGCCGAGGACATCGCGAGCCGTAACGACCGCGCGGCCGACCAGAGTCTCGAAATCGTGCGCCGACGGATCGACGAGGCAGGCATTGCCGAGCCGACCGTCATGCGCCAGGGCGCCAACCGCATCCTCGTCCAGCTGCCGGGCCTGCAGGATCCGGCTCGGATCAAGGCTCTGCTCGGCAGCACTGCGCGTCTCACTTTCCATTTGGTCGCGCCCCAACAGACGACCGGCCACGTGCCCGGGACCATGCTTCTCCCCCATCAGGGAAGCGACGAGCGCCTCCGGGTCAGGCAGGCTGTGCTGCTTCAAGGCGAGCGCCTGGTGGACGCAAATTCGAGCTTCGACCAGCGCACCGGCGAGCCCATCGTTCAGTTCCGGTTCGATGGTCCCGGCGGACGGCGGTTTGCCGAGATCACCAAAAGGAATGTCGGCAATCCCTTTGCCATCGTGCTCGACGGCAAGGTGTTGAGTGCGCCGGTCATTCGCGAACCCATCCTCGGTGGATCTGGACAGATCAGCGGATCCTTCACCGCCCAGAGCGCCCGCGACCTGGCGGTCCTGCTGCGTGCCGGAGCCCTGCCGGTACCGCTGAAGATCATCGAGGAAAGAACCGTCGGAGCGGATCTCGGCAGTGACGCCATTGAGCAGGGAATAACCACCGGCTTGATTGGCTTCGGCCTGGTCTTCTGCTTCATGGTGCTCCTGTACGGGCCGTGGGGGCTGATCGCCAATCTGGCACTCGCCACCAACGTGACGTTGACGTTCGCGGCACTCAGCCTCCTCGAGGCGACCCTTACCCTGCCCGGCATCGCCGGCATCGTCCTCGGCATCGGCCTCGCCGTCGACGCGAACATCCTCATCAACGAACGCATTCGTGAAGAGCTGGCACGCGGCCAAGGTACCCGCGCGGCGCTCGAGGCCGGGTTCAAACGAGCCTACAGCACTATCATCGACTCGAACGTGACGACGCTGATTGCGACGACCATGCTGTTCGTGCTCGGCGCCGGGCCCGTTCGAGGCTTCGCCGTGACCATGGGGCTCGGCATCGTCATTTCGATGTTCACCGCCGTCTCGATCGTCCGGGTGATCATGAACCTCTGGGTCGGGAGCGGACCGGTGGCCCGTCCGCTGCGCATCGGCCCGATCTTTGGCTTGAGGCTCATTCCCGACAATACGCAGTTCCGCTTCATGCGCGCGCGCTTCCTCGGCATCGCCGTGTCGGCCGTCCTGTCGATCGCATCGCTCGTATTGATGATTGCGCCGGGGCTCAACTACGGCATCGACTTCGTCGGTGGGACCTTGATCGACGTCAGGACAGAACGGCCGGCGCAGCTGGACGAATTGCGGTCCGGGTTGTCGGGACTGCACATCGGCGAGATCGCGCTTCAGGAGGCGGGCTCGGCGCATCAGGTGCTGCTGCGAATCGAGCGCCAGCCCGGCGACGACCAGGCGCAGGTAGCCGCAACGGAACGTGTCAGGAGCGCGCTTTCGACGATAGCGCCCGGCTCCTCGATCGAGCGGGTCGAGATCGTCGGCCCGAAAGTCAGCGGCGAGCTCATGGAGGCGGGTATCCTTGCGGTGGTGCTCTCCGCCGTCGCAATGCTGGTCTACATCTGGATACGCTTCGAATGGCAGTTCGCCATCGGCGCCATCGTCACGCTGGTTCTCGATGTCACGAAGACTGTCGGCTTGTTCGCCGTCACTGGCATGGACTTCAACCTGACCGCCATCGCAGCCCTGCTCACGCTGATCGGTTATTCGGTGAACGACAAGGTGGTGGTGTATGACCGCATGCGCGAGAACCTGCGGCTGTTCAAGACGATGCCGCTGCGCACACTCATCGATCTCAGCATCAACGCGACGCTCGCCCGAAGCATCTACACATCGGCAACCGCCTTGCTCTCGATGCTGCCGATGGCGGTTGCCGGTGGCAGTGCGGTCGACAATTTTGCCGTCGCGATGGTGTTCGGGATCATCGTGGGCGCGAGCTCTTCGGTATTCATTGCCGCGCCGATCCTGCTGTTCCTGGGTGAGGGGCGGCTACGCCCCGCTCGCCCAAAGGAGCCGATCACGGCGTGATACTGTCATCGTGTACGAGCCGCACAGGTTGGTCAGCCGGACGTAAGAGAAGGGCAGGAGGATCGCGATAGAGCATGCTCGATTCACGTGCCTAATTGGCGCAACTGGCAGGGTGAAGGAAGGTGGACAGTGAGGGGTGATGTGGGCTCGTCAAGTCGTTGGCGCGGCATGCCGACGGACCACGACGGCGCCTGGCAGCGGCGCAGAGAAACCGGCGCCCCTCGACTGCCAATCGTTCGATGAAACTGTTGATTGTCGAGGATTCGAACAGTTTGGCGGGGTTGCTTGCCGAGCATCTTGGGCAGCGCGGCTATGTCCTCGATAGGGCGGCGGACGCAGCCGGCGCCACCAGGGCCATGGCGGCGGCGACGTACGCGGCAGTGTTGCTCGACCTCGGATTGCCTGATGAAGACGGCGTGTCCTGGCTGCGCCGCCTGCGTGCGCAGGGCGACGCCACGCCGGTCATCGTCGTTACAGCGCGGGCAGGTGTCGCGGACCGTGTCACGGGCCTGGCCGCGGGGGCGGACGACTATGTCGCCAAGCCGTTCGAGATCGACGAACTCGTTGCCCGCGTCGAGGCGGTGCTACGCAGATCCGGTAAGCTGCTCGGTGACGCGCTCGCCTTCGGCAATGTCGTCCTCGATGCTCGAGTGAGGCAGGTCTTCGTGGATGGTGTCGCGATGGCCTGTCCGGCGCGGGAGATGGCGACGCTCGAGCTCCTGCTCAGGCAAGGCGGCAACGTGGTGCCCAAGCGCTTCATGGAAGATCACCTTTATGGTCTCTCCAACGATGCGAACCCGAACACGACAGAAGTCTATGTGTATCGCTTGCGCAGATTGCTCGCAGTAGCCGGCGCAACGGTCGTCATCCATACGATCAGGGGTGTCGGCTACCTGCTCGCTGAAGCAACCGGACCGTCGGCAGTGAATTAGCCTCCAAACGGCTGGGCGTGGCCCCCTGTACTGCGCCTGTACATCGAAGCGTCGGACGGCATGGTCAGCACTACGCCGGTCGGGTTTCGACCTCCGTCCCGACACGCAATGCGCACACGTTCCGCCAAGACGTCACCGGCAAACCGTGACCGTCGCCGGCCGGATCGCGAGCTGCGAGCGGCGCGCAACATGCCCCAGCTCGGCACGACGCCGAAGTCGCCGAAGGAATTCGGTAGTGCGGAAGCCAACACGCCCAACAGTGCGCTGGCGATGGTCTTCCGTGCCTGCACGAATCGCAGCGTCGACTTGGGCTCTGCCTGCGCGCGCCTCAGCAATGCCGTTGGCGACAGTCTCTTCATCGAATTGTCGAGCGAGACGAAGATCGAGACCGAAGACATGCCACCCCGCATCAACTGCCTGTAGCGCCTGCTGGCGGTGCGGGCGCTCCCATGTTCCTCGATTGTCGGAAGAATGTCAGCGGAGGGCCAGTGGGCGACGAGCCTGAACTTCATGCCATTACTTAGGCCTCAACAGGTGCAACGACGCAACAGAGTTGAGTCCGCCAAGGATAGCACCTCGGCGAGGTATCACAAGACATCCAGGATCGTCAGCTATCCGTAAGGCGCGATCTGCGGCACCTTACGCGTCGGGAAGACGCCTCGTCCGACGGGCTAACCGTCGGACGAGATCGCTCATCTCATGGTGGCTTATGACTGGCCCGGGCCGTTCTGGATCACGGTGGCTCCGGGAAGTGTACGAGGCGGAGCAACCACATGGTCCGCGCCGTTGAGCCTGTTGCCCCACGCGTCGTAGCGGAAGCTGTATTCGTCGGTGATGGCCACTTTGCGCGGACCTTGCGCAGGCGGCGTTCGGGCGTGGGCCATGCCGGCGACGCTGATCATGGCGAGCGTCAAGAGAGACAGTCGTGTAAGCATCATATCCTCCATGGGGACGGACGCTGCCCCACGAGTCAGGAGGAGCCCGATCATGGCCGTCCTCAAAAATTTGTATAGGTGCGCCGCCCCTGGCCTATGCGATGGCCCGGCCGCCATCGACGTAAAGATTGATCCCGTTGATGTACGCGCCGGCATCCGAGCAAAGCAGCAAGGCTGCGCCGACGAGATCGTCCGGCTTGCCGAGCCGGCCAGTTGGAATGCGCTGAACCAGCGCATCGCCTTCAGTCGCCATCTGGGCGCGGTTGCGTGCGGTCAGGATGGCGCCGGGAGCCAGATTGTTCACCGTGACGCCCTGACCGCCAAACTGGCGCGCCAGGTTCCATGACCAGTTGAGCTGCGCCGCCTTGGTCCCGGCATAGACCATCATCTGCGGATGCGGCCGGACCTGCTGCACACTGCCAATCGTCACGACGCGACCCCAGCCGCGGGCGCCCATGGGCGGGACCAGGGCCTGCAGCAGTTCCAATGGGCTGCGCAGGTTGACCGAGATCTGCCGGTCGAACCGCTCACGTGTGATCGCCTGATAGGGCTCCGGCAGCTCGATGGAGGCGTTCAACACCAGGATATCGACGGGCGACCAGGCAGTGGCTGCGGCAGCCAGGCGGTGCCCCGCGTCATCCAGGGCAAAATCCTGCTCGAAGCCGCGCGCCGTGCCGCCACCCTGCTCGATCTCTCGTACCACGGCGTCGGCATCGGCCGCTTCGTCGGCGGTGCCGGCATGGTGGATGGCCAGTCGCGCCCCGGCGCCAGCCAGGGCGAGGGCGATGGCTCGGCCGATTTCCCGGCGAGCGCCTGTTACGAGAGCAGTCCGGTTGGTAAGGCGGAATCGGTCGAGCGTGTTCGACAGCATTAACTCTCCAGTTGGACCCGCAGGGCCTAGGCCAACCGGACCGACCGTGCCTCGTTGCAGAGCTCGGTGCCGAACGGTCGCGAAAGCTCGGCGAAGCGCTCGATGATGGCGGTTCCTTCCTCGATCCCGGCGAGGCGCGGACGTCCGCGACGATGGCGTGCATCCTTCCAACCAAGCGAGATCGGTGTCAGCTCGATCGAGCGCAATGTCGGTCGTCCGTTCGAGCCGTCGTCGTACCGCAGCGTGGGCACCACCGACTCCCAGTAGCGGCGGTCGGCCGGGAAGCCTGCCTGATCGCCCTGTGTGCGCTTCTGATAGACCTGCCCTGGCGTCAGATGAGGCTCGGCGCGGAAGCGCTCGTAGCCGTCGGCTGGAATCCTGGGCACCAGCTCGTTCTGGCCGATGAAGTTGCCCAGGCTGTAGAAGATCGGCTTGCCCTTGTAGAGCTCCAGCCCGCGCAGCAGGTGTGGGCCATGGCCGACCACGAGATCGGCGCCCGCGTCGATCATCCTGCGCGCGAAGGTTCCGATGAATTCGGCCGGCACCTCCTTGGAGCCGAGCTGCTCGTGCGCATGCAGGCTCACCAGCACGAGGTCGGCGAGCCCGCGCGCCTCCTCGATCCAGCGCACCATGGCGGCGATGTCCGCGGGCCTGGGCGTCGTACGCACCTGAGCCCGGTTGGCGGACTTGAACTTGAGGTCGCCCAGCGGGAAGACCGCCGGGTCGGCGAGGGGGAAGGCGAAGCCGGATTTGATCTTCTGCTGACGATCGGCCTCGAGGCCGAGCTGGTCGGCGACCTCGCGCAGCACCGTGAGCTGCTGCTCGGTGACCTCGTGCAGCGTGTCGACATGCAGGGGGTTGAGTCCCGGGCGTCCCGGAAGGTCGGGTCGCTGTGCGCCCGCCTCGTTGCCTTTGGCGAAGGTCGAGCAGCAGGAGATCATCGCCACGGTGCCGACGGCCGAGGTGTGATAGCAGGGCCGGCGCGCATCCTCGAGGTTGCGGCCGACGCCGGCGAAGGACAGGCCGCGTGCCTCCAGCGCCTCGATCGTGTGCACCAGGCCTGAGATAGAATAATCGAGGGCGTGATTCGTGGCCGTGGCGAACAGGTCGAAACCCGCCGCGGCCAGCTCATCCAACACCCAGGCGGGGGCGCCGAAATGTGAGCCGCCGCTCTCCAGGGCGGGATCGCCGCGATAGTCGTTGGCCAGCACCTCGAGATTGGTGAAGGCGACGTCGGCTGCGCGGACCTTGTCGAAGAGTGGTCGGAGCTCGGCGTCGTCGAGACTGTTCAACCGGCGCTGCAGGATCGAATCGCCGGCAAGGAGGAGGGAGAGGGACATGCGGCGGAGTGTGCCGCCATAACCGCCGATGTCAAACGGCTCTGCGGCCTTCCGCTAGAGCGGAACGATCGTGGTTTCACCGGGCATGATGGGTGCGGCTGATTCCAGCCGGTCCCACCATGCTCTAACTAAGGCATGGCGGGCGGCGGGGGCACCCAGTCGTTGTCCCAGTACGTAATCAGCTGCGGAGCGACAACGCGTGCGGTGAAGCGCACAGGCGCTTCGGCGCGAGCCGGTATCAGATGATGGCGCAGCTGCGAGATCCAGGGCTGGGCCAATCTCGCCGTCGCATGGTCGCCCATGCCCATGAGATCGTTGCGCTGCTCCAGCGTGATTCCGTAGTGGGCGTCGGTGTTGCCCCGGCCGCCCACGTGATGCAGTCCGAGCGTGTGCCCGAACTCGTGCAAGATGGTGGTCTGAAGGAAGCTGACGCTGTGCGTCACACGCCCCAGGCGCGTCTGCCGCGTGTTCCAGTCGAGGGCGAGGTCTCGATGGGTGAACAGGCCGAGTCGCCGCTCGCTCAGGGCGAACGAGCGGAAGTTCGTTTCCTGCGGCTTGATGATGAAGAAGCGCTGGTTTGCCAGTCCCGCCGTATCGACCAGCCCGATGGACATGCTGCAGGTGACCCTGGATGCCGAGGCCGCACCGATCGCGTGGCGCGCCTGGTACCACGCGCGGTTCGGCGCGAGCTCGAACTTGCCGTCCCAATAGCGCATCAGGACGCGGACGAAGTTGTCGCGAAAGGCGACCCATTCGGCGTCGGTCCATGCGTCGAGATTGAACCGCTCGCGACCGTCGTGAAGGATGCCGTCGCCGCTGGCATGGGTGCCCCAGGTGCGGAATTCGGTGAGACGGGTCGTCGGCTCGACGCGCACGAGTTGGACACTGAACTGCAGCATGAGATCGACGGTTCGATCGTCCATCGGCATCAGGAGCGAATCGCGATCCCTGCCGTTATGGATCATCCGGATTTCCATCGCCGGCCCCCGCTCGGGACGTGCCATCCCAGTCATGCTGGATCTTCGCGATGAAGCATGACGGTCCAAAGGCATCGAGGTCGGTGACAAATCCCACAGATTCCCGTCGTCGCCGTGGCTAGGAAAGTAGGCCCGGTTTCGAGTTGGGGCCAATTGTGATGTACGATCACGCGAAGCACATCGTCATCGGTCGAATCGGGTCCGCCGAGATCGCGGGCCAGCGCCGATCGTGGAACAGGTCTCGTGAAACGTATTCTCCTTGCACTTGCCGCAGTGTCGATGGCGCCGCTCGCGCAGGCGCAAAGCGATGACAAGGCCTATTGCGCCCAGCTCAGCGACCTCTATCGGCGCTATGTCCAGAATGCGACGGGCCGGCGGGTCGACGTCGAGGCCCTGGTGGCGCTCGACGACTGCTCGAGGGGAAAGACCGCGTCGGCAATTCCGGTGCTGGAGAAGCGGCTGCGCGACGCTAAGATCACGCCGCCCGGCGGCGGCGAATTCAAACCGTAGATCAGTCGTATTGCTTCAGGCCATAGTTCTCCATCACCCACTTCAGCGTCGTGCCGTATTGCGGATCGGTGGCGTAGACGCCGGTCAGCGCGTCGGCGAAGCGGTCGGGATCCTTGACGACTTCCATCGCGGACCGATAGGGCGAGCCGGTCGACAGCAGCTTGCCGTGCAGCTCGAACGCCTCGGACATGCTGGCGAAACGCCGGAAGCGCGCCGTTATCGTCACCACCTTGCCGTCGATGACCTCGCGGGTCTCGCTCTCGACCGCCGGCTGGCCCTCCAGCGCCTTGATGCCGAACGGGTTGTTGCTGTCGGGCGGCATCGCGGCACCCCAGGCGCTCTCGACGATCCACTGAGCCAGCGTGATCGAGGGCGGGATGCCCCACCGCTGGCGCGAACTCTTGGCCGCGTCGATCACGTCCGGCGGAAGGATCCCGACATGACCGAACCGAGGCGGCGGAGCCTGCTCCTTGGCGACAAGCGGCCGCGCAGCCAGGGCGTAGTAGGTCGGGCTGCCGGGCGCCACGTGTCCGGTCGGCGGATTCATGTTCATCACGACTGCCTGGAACGCTTTGATGGCAAGGATCGTCCCGGGGTCCATAATGCCGGTAACGGGAACGTCCGTGTGAGGCTTGGGCAGCCGCCTGTTCAGCAGCGATTGGATGACGAACACGTCGCCCGGCCCGTTCACCGCGTCCAGCCCGACCGAGGTGAAGATCGGCGGGGCGACCGCGCCGGCCTCGTCGGTGCTCAGAATTACTTGCGATGGGGCAAGACACATGGCGACAGAGTCTGTGTCGAATGGCTCGGGTACAGGATGGCTGCCAACGCCTCCGGCCGTCAACCATATCCCTTGATACTCAAATTAATGGTAGTTTTATGGCGTCCCACAACTTTTAATATGATTGAGCCGAAACTTGTCCTGCATCCGCAGCAGGACGTTCGAGCCGCTGCGAAGTCCAAATACGATTGCCCAATCGTGGGTTCCGCTACTAGAATTTTAGGCGATCGGACCTGCCGTTCGCCTCCCGTACAGGAGTGCGTCCTCACGTGACTCTGAAGCTTGTCATGATCCGTTGCCCCGACAACGTGGCGCCCGAGCGGCGCGAGGTTCGCGGCGGCGAGTTCTCCATTGGTCGGGGAAAGGAAAATCAATGGGTCGTCGCTGATCCTGACCGTCACCTGTCGAAGAAGCACTGCCAGTTCGTCTACGGCGTCGGCGAATGGGAGCTCCACGATTTCAGCACCAACGGCACGTTCCTCAACCAGGCCAACGATCCGATAGGGAAGGGCGCCAGCCAGAAGCTGCGCAACGGCGACAGGGTCAAGTTCGGCCTCTACGAGATCGAGGTGATCATCGACGAGGAAGAGGAGGCGCGCGAGCAGCATAGCTTCATTGCCGCCCACGATCCCTTGCCGTCGCGATCCGACGTTCGTCCCTACCAGGATGCGAGGCTGCCCAGCTCCTCCTCGATGCTCGACGCGCCGAATTCACCGATCTTGCCCGCAGACTTCGATCCGCTCGCGCCCGCCCCGGAGCCGTTCACGGGGGCGACCGATTCGGATCACGCGCCGGCCCTTGAAAGCGCTTTCCGGCCGCCGGGACCGGTCGCGATCATCCCGGATGACTGGGATGTCGACCTGCCTGCCGCCAACCCGCGGCCTCAGGAGCGGCCGGCGCAGCCCGAGCGCTCGCCGCAAGGTGCTCAGCCGGCACCGGTGAAAAGCGAGCATCGGCAGCCGGCGCCGCCGGCCGCGCCACCGGCGGAGAGCCCGAGCGACAGCGCAGTGGTCGAGGCCTTCCTGCGTGGCGTCGCGCTGAGCGACACGAAGCTGGCGGATCCCGAGAAGACGCTGGAGCGGATCGGCGCCGCGCTGCGGCAGAGCGTCAACGGCCTTCGCCAGACCCTGATGGCGCGCTCCAGCATCAAGGACGAGTTCCGCATCGAGCAGACGATGATTCGGCCGACCGGCAACAACCCCTTGAAGTTCTCGCTCGATGACGACGACGCCCTGGCGACGCTGCTCGGCACCGGCCGGCGCGGCAGCATGCCGGTGGACGAGGCCATTGCCGAAGCCTTCGACGACCTCAGGATGCACGAACTCGCGACCATCTCGGCGATGCAGGCCGCCGTGCGCGTCCTCCTCGCCCAGTTCGATCCCGAGATCATCGAGCAGAAGGCGGGCAGCGGCGGGCTGCAGATCCATCCGGCTCAGAAGAAAGCAAAGGCATGGGAGGCCTTCGGACAGTTGCACAAGAACGTGACCCAGGCGCTTTCGGACGATTTCGACAGCGTGTTCGGCAAGGCCTTCGCGCGTGCCTACGAGCAGGCGATTGAAAAACTGACCTCTGATCGGGCCTCGTCATGATCAAACGTCGCCGGCTGCTGCTCGGGGCGGTGCCGGCCGCCCTTCTGGTCGAAGGTTGCGGCGGCCCGCCTCCGCCGCCGGTGGTCGACGTGACCATCAGGGCGAACTCCGACATCAATCCCAATCCGACGGGCACGCCGGTGTCCGTTGCGGTCCGCCTCTACTCGCTCAACGCCAGGGGCAAGTTCGAAGCGGCCGACGTCTACTCCCTGATGCAGCGCGAGGCCCAGACTCTGGGAACCGAAAGCGCTGGCTTCGAGGAAGTGGTGGTCCGTCCGGGCGAGACACGGAAGGTCACGCTGATGCCAAAGCCCGGCGTGCGTTTCATCGGCGTTGCGGTGCTGTTCCGCGATATCGATCGCTCGCAGTGGCGCATGGTCGCTCCCATCGCGGAGAGCGGGCTCTCGAAGTTCGCCGTCTCCATCAGCGGCAACAGGGCCGCACTGGTGTCTGCATGACCTGGTCAAACCGTGTTGTCTGGCTCGAGGGGATGTTCCTGCGGGCGCAGCATTTCCAGCAGCAGGATCGCTGGCTCGAGGCGCTGGTGCACGACCGCACGGCCTCCTTGCGCCCCCATGGTTGGGGACTGACGGAAGGCGTGATCAACCGCAACCTGCTCGCCACCGGCCAGTTCGCCCTGGCGAGCGGCAGCGGCGTCTTCGAGGACGGCACGCCGTTCGCCCTGCCCGGCGAGACCGATCAGCCGGTGCCGCTCGACCTGCCCGAGACGACGCGCAACGCCATCGTCTATCTCGTGCTGCCGATGCGGCAGGCGGGATCGGTGGAAGTGACCGCCAACGGCTCCGCCGAAGGCCGCTACGAGCAACGGCCCTTCGAGGCCTACGACACGCATTCCGGCTCGCCGCAGCCGGCCGAGGTGCAGGTCGGAAGGCTGCGGCTGCGCTACATGCTCGAGACCGAGAATCGCGCGGGCTATCACGGCATCGGGCTCGCCCGGGTGGTCGAGGTCGGTGCGGACCGCAAGGTCGTCCTCGACGATCAGTGGATCGCGCCGTGCCTGGCCTGCGCCGCTGCGCCACCACTCGCCGGCCTGCTTGCTGAACTCGCCGGCCTGCTCAATCAGCGCGGCGAGGCGCTGGCGGCGCGGCTGACCGCACCGGGCTCGCGCGGCGTGGCCGACGTCTCCGACTTCCTGCTGCTGCAGTCGGTCAACCGCTCGCAGAAGCTCCTGGCGCACTGGGCGAGCGACGGCAACGTCCATCCGGCCGATCTCTACGCCGCCCTGGTGCAGATGGCGGGCGACTTCGCGACGTTCACCGAGGCGAGCCGCCGTCCCTCGGACTATCCGCCGTATCGGCATGCCGACCTGCAGCGCAGCTTCGCGCCGGTGATCGCCGACCTGCGCCGCTCGTTGTCGACGGTCATCGAGCAGACGGCCATCCAGATCCCGCTGCAGCAGCGCGCCTACGGGGTGCGGGTCGGCCCCATCGTCGATCGCGGCATCCTGCGTTCGTCGAGCTTCGTGCTGGCCGTGCAGGCCGATGTGCCGACCGAGACGCTGCGGCGGCTCTTTCCTTCACAGGTCAAGATCGGCGCTGTCGAGCATATCCGCGAGCTGGTGAACGTCGCCCTGCCGGGCATCGCAGTGCGGCCGTTGCCGGTCGCGCCACGGCAGTTGCCGTTCTATGCCGGCGCGACCTACTTCGAGTTGGATCGCAATTCGGCGCACTGGAAGGAACTGCAGTCCTCTGGTGGGTTCGCCATCCATCTCTCCGGCGAGTTCCCAAACCTCAATATCGAGCTCTGGGCGATCCGCGGCTGACGCCGCTGATGTGAGGCGACATGAGCGACAATCCCTTCGCCGAGCCTGAAGACGACAACAGGACGGTCATCCGGCCGACTCCCGGGCGGCGCCGGGCGCCTGCGCCCGAACAGCCTCCCGTGGCGCAAAGCGAACCGCCGCCGTCGCAAACGGTGGCCTCACGCCCAGCTCCTGCCCCTGCGCCGGTGGCGGCGGCCGAGGGAACGGAGGACATTTCGGTCGGTGCCGATGTCCTCGCGGCTGCCGCGGCGCCGTTGCTGCAGCTCATGGCGCGACTGCGCAATACGGCCAATGCGCCGGACTCCGGAGACCTCTATCAGCGGACGGTGCGCCAGATCCGGGTCTTCGAGCAGGAGGCGCGCGACAAGGGCGTGCCGCTCGAGCAGCTTCGTCCGGCCCACTACGCCCTGTGCGCCAGCCTGGACGACATCGTCCTGAGCACGCCCTGGGGCAGCAGCGGAACCTGGGGCCAGCGTTCGCTGGTCTCGACCTTCCATCAGGAAGTGCGAAGCGGCGAGCGCTTCTTCGATGTGCTGAAGCAGATGTGCGACAACCCGGGCCGGTTCCTGCCGGTCATCGAGCTGATGTACATCTGCATGTCGCTCGGCTTCATGGGCCGGTATCGCCTGTCGCGTCGCGGCGTCGGCGATATCAGCCGGATACGCGAAGAAACCTATGCCGTCATCGTCCGCCAGAAGAAGGCGGCGGAACCGGCGCTGGCCCCGCATACCAAGGGCGTGAACGCGCCTTACCGGCCGGCGCGTTTCGTCGTGCCGCTCTGGGTCGCCGCAGCGGCGGGGCTGGGCGTCATCGGTGCGCTGTTCCTCTGGTTCTCGATCAGCCTCAATTCGGAATCCGACATCGTCTATGCCCGACTGCAGGGTGCGCCGCCGGATCGTATGCCGACGATCACCCGCACGCCGGTCGTCGAGCCCGCACCCGTGATCGCAGTACCGCCGCCGCCGCCCGAGCCGTCGACGCTCGACAAGCTGCGCCAGTTCCTGAAACCCGAGATCGATCAGAAGCTCGTCGAGGTGCTCGGCACGCCTGCGCAGCCGCTGGTGCGCATCATCGGCCGCAACATGTTCGCTTCGGGCAGCGCCACGCTGACGCCGAGTTTCAAGCCGCTGCTCGAGCGCATCGGGCTCGCCTTGAAGGAGGAGAACGGCCCGGTGAAGGTCATCGGCTATACCGACTCCGAGCCGATCCGCACCATCGCCTTCCCCTCGAACTTCCAGCTGTCGACGGCGCGGGCGCAGGCGGCCAGCACGATCATCGGTGCCGCCCTGGGCGAGCCTTCGCGGATAACCGTCGAGGGCCGGGCGGACGCCGATCCGATCGCGCCCAACTCCACGCCCGAGGGCCGCGAACGCAATCGGCGCATCGAAGTCGTTCTCAATCGGCAGGGTGGCTAGTCATGAAAGCTCTGCGGCTCCTCGCGTCCCGTTGGGTGCTGAGTTTCGTCGGCGTCGCCATCCTGGCGCTGCTGATCTGGTTCTTCGGGCCGCTTCTGCCGCTGCTCGAAGGGTGGGTGGCGCGACTGGTCGTCATCCTCTGCCTGCTGGCGGTCTGGGCCGCGGCGAACGTGGCGCTCGACTTCAATCGCCGCCGCCGCGAGCGGAAGCTCGAGAGCGGCGTCACCGAGAAGGCCGCCGAAGAGCAGGGCGATCAAACCGGAGAGGAAGCGGCAGCCCTGCGAGAGCGGATGTCGACCGCGCTGTCGCTGCTGAAGAAGGCGCGAGGCACGCGCGGTTACCTCTATGAGCAGCCCTGGTACGTCATCATCGGCCCGCCCGGCGCGGGCAAGACCACGGCACTCCTGAACAGCGGCCTGAAATTCCCCTTGGCCGCCGAGATGGGCCAGGGGGCGGTCGCCGGCGTCGGCGGCACCCGGCTCTGCGACTGGTGGTTCACCGAGAACGCCGTCCTGATCGACACCGCCGGCCGCTACACCACGCAGGATTCGAACGCGGCCGTCGATCGCGCCGGATGGGATGCCTTCCTCGATCTGTTGCGTCGCACCCGGCCGCGCCAGCCGCTCAATGGTGTGATCGTGGCGATCGCCTTGAGCGATATCGCCAGCGCGCCGAACGACGAGCGGGTGGCCCACGCGCGTGCGGTCCGGCGGCGCATCAAGGAGCTCGAGGAGCGCCTCAGCATCCGTCTGCCGGTCTATCTGCTGTTCACCAAGTCCGACCTGATCGCGGGCTTCGCCGAATTCTTCGACGATCTCGACCGCGACCGGCGCGAGCAGGTCTGGGGTGTGACCTTCCCGTTCGGCAAGGCCGCAACGACTCCGGTGGCACAGTTCCCGGACGAGCTGCAGCTTCTCGTCGACAGCCTGAACGATCGCCTGTTCGACCGTCTCCAGGCCGAGCAGAGTCCGGAACGCCGCGCCCTGATTGCGGGCTTCCCGACGCAGATCGCTTCGCTTGCGCAGCCCCTGCAGGCTTTTCTCACCGAGGCCTTCGGCGGCTCGCGGCTCGATCCGGCGCCGTTGTTGCGCGGCGTCTACTTCGCTTCCGGGACCCAGGAGGGCTCGCCGATCGATCGCCTGACCGGCGTGATGATGCGCGCCTTCGGTGTCGACCAGCGCCGCGCCGCCGCTCTGCGTCCGGTGCAGGGGCGCAGCTATTTCCTCGGACGCCTCGTATCGCAGGTGATCTTCGGCGAGGCCATGCTGGTGAGCGAGCCGCCGACGGCGCGCATGCGGCGGCTCATCATGCGATCCGCCGCCTATGCCGTGGTGGCCTTGCTGACCCTGGGCGTCGCCGGATGGCTTATGGTCAACCGCTCGTCCAGCGAGCGCGAGATCGGCGAAATGGCGTCGGCCTTGGATATCTACGAGAAGATCGCCAAGGAGACGACGTTCGACCCGGTCAACGATGCCGACCTGCCGCGCCTGTTGCCGTTGCTCGACGCCGCCCGCGAACTGTCGACGACGGCCAAGGCCGGCATCCCCTTGCTGGCCGGCTTCGACCTGTCGCAGACGGCCAAGCTGCGCGGCGGCGCCGAGGGCGTTTACCGGCACGCGTTGGGTTACGCCCTGCTTCCGCGCCTGATCTGGCGGCTGGAGGCCCAGATGCGGGGCTACTTCACGCAGCCGGAATTCCTCTACGAGGCGACGCGTGTCTACCTGATGCTTGGCGGCCAGGGTCCGCTCGACAAGTCCCTGGTGAAGGAATGGATGACCTACGACTGGCAGGCCCAGTATTCCGGCCCCGGCAATCTGGCGGTGGTCGCGGGCCTTCAGCAGCATCTGGACGCGCTCCTGGCGCAGCCGCTGCCCGCGGTGTCTCTCGACGACTCGCTGGTGGAGAAGGCGCGTACGACCTTCAGCCGCGTCTCGCTGGCGTCACGTGCCTACTCCCGCATCAAGCCTTCGGCTGCGGCCCAGAAGCTGCCGCCCTGGCGGCCGAGTGACGCGCTCGGAGCCGCAGCCGAAGGCGTTGTCACCCGGGCCTCCGGCCGGAAGCTGAGCGACGGCATCCCGGGCTTCTTGACCGTGGAGGGGTTCCACAAGGTCCTGCTGCCTGCCTTGGCGACGGCAACGCGCGAGGTCGCATCGGAGAGCTGGGTGCTTGGGCAGAAGGTGCCCGTCACCTTCGACCTCACCAAGCAAAGCGAAGTCGCGAACGAGGTCGTCAAGCTGTACATGGAGGACTACGCCAAGGCGTGGGATGCCCTGCTGCAGGACCTCGAGATCTCGCCGCTGCGCAGCCTGAACCAGGCATCCCAGGGACTCTATATCCTGGCCTCCAGGCAGTCGCCGTTGAAGGAGCTGCTGGTGGCCATCGCCCGGCAGCTCACGCTGTCGGAGCCGCCCAAGCCTTCGGCTGCCGAAGCGGCCGCCGCGGAGGCAGAGAAGGCGGCGAAGGACAAGGCGGCGGCGGCAGCGCCCACGGTGGCGAAGTCCGCAGCACTCGCTGCACTGCTTGCCGGCCAGGCCGGCGCAGCGCCCGCTCTTCCGCCCGGTCATCAGATCGACGAACGCTACAAGCCGCTCCGCGATCTGGTCACCCCGCCCGGGTCGGCGCCGATCGACCAGGTGCTGAAGCTTCTCGACGACCTGCGCCAGCAGCTTGCCAAGATGAACGCTGCCGGCGCCGGTGCTCCGACCGTGGCGGCCGGCGACGATCCCTCGCTGGCGCTCCGGGCGGAGTCCCAGCGCCAGCCGCAGCCGCTGGGTCGTTGGCTGGCCGGCATGGCCGAGCAAAGCACCGCGCTGCGCGCCGGCGGTGCGCGCCAGCAGGTCGCCGCCGCCTACAACGGCGTGAACGGACCGGCCAGGCTGTGCGCCCCCGCGGTCAACGGGCGCTTCCCGTTCGTGCCCGGCAGCTCGAACGAGACGCCCCTGGACGACTTCTCCAAGCTGTTCTCCCCCGGCGGGCTCATAGACGGCTTCTTCAACACGCAGCTCAAGCCTTACGTGAACACCACCGGCAAGACTTGGACCCCCCAGGCAGTCGATGGCGTATCGGCGCCGGTCTCGCCGGCCGACATCATCCAGTTCCAGCGGGCTGCCGTCATCCGCGACCTGTTCTTCGCTTCCGGTTCGACGATCGCCGTCCGCTTCGACATCACGCCGGTCGAACTCGACTCCGGCGCATCCCAGGTGAACCTCGAGTTCGACGGTACGTCGGTCACCTACGCGCACGGGCCGGCGCGCTCGACCCAGATCACCTGGCCGGGGCCGAACGGCATGACGAACGTCCGGCTGGTCTTCAACCCGCCGCCGCGTGGCGGCACCGGCGTCATTTCGGAAACCGGCCCGTGGGCGATGTTCCGCCTGTTCAGCCGCGGCACCTTGCAGCAGGCCGGGTCGCCGGAGCGCTATCTGCTGACCTTCCAGCTCGGCGAGCGCAGTGCCGCATTCGAGATTCGAGCCGGCTCGGTCATGAATCCGTTTGCGCCGGGCGTCCTGCAGGACTTCCGCTGTCCGTCGGTCAGCGGCTAGCCGTCAATGCCCGCGCTTCCTCCCGATGCGATTGCCGGCCTGTTCGGCAAGCTGCCGGCGCGGGGAGATTTCGTGCGCGAGAAGCTGCCGCGCGATTTCACCGACGGATGGGATGGCTGGTGGCAGCGTGGCCTTGCCGAGACGCAGGCACGGTGGCGCGAGGAGTGGCAAGAAGCCTGGCTGGAGGCGCCGGTCTGGCGCTTCATGCTGCCGCCGGGGCTTTGCGGCAAGAACGGCATGCTCGGGCTCTGGCTGCCGAGCGTCGACAAGGTCGGCCGCTATTCGCCGTTGACGATCGCCGCTGCGGCGCCGTGTGATTGGCTGCCGCATGTCGGGGAGATGACGTCCTTCCTGGCGGCGGCCGAGGAGGCCGGGCGTGACGCGCTGGAGTATGATCTCACTCCGGCCGACCTGCTCGAGCGTATCCAGGCGGCCTTCGTCGCGGCCGAGGGGCCGGCCTCCGAGCTGGCGTTCGTGCCCGGCTGCGCTGCGTGGTGGACCGAAGGCGGTCCGAGAGTTGTCGCGCGTTTCGAGGCTGGAACAGCCTTGCCGGAGGGAAGCGCGTTTGCGGCCCTCATTGATGATGACTGGGGTGCCAACGCCGCTGCACCTGAGGTGCTGGCCCCCCGAGCTTCGGATGCTTCGTGATGTCTGAGAACGGAATCGCTCGGAACGCCGCTCGCCACGGCAGCTTCCGCTCCTGCGCGGCGACGCATGCCGGCACGGCGAACCGGATGAACGAGGACGCCTACGTCAATCGGCCCGATCTCGGTCTTTGGGCGGTCGCCGACGGCGCGGGTGGCCACGCATCGGGCGAGATTGCGTCGGCCGAGGTCGCCACCATCCTGCAGTCCATCGACCCCGGCCTTTCCGCCAGCGAGATGCTCGTCGAGGTGCGATCGCGATTGGAGGCGGCGCATGCGCGCCTGCACACCGAAGCCTCACGGCATGGCGCCGGTGCCATGGTGGCGACGACGGTGGTCGTGCTGATGGCGCGCGACGATCATTTCGCCTGCCTGTGGGCCGGAGATTCGCGCGCCTACCTGTTGCGCGGCCAGGCCCTCACCCGGATCACCCGCGACCACAGCCTGGTACAGGCGTTGGTCGAGAACGGCAGCATCAGCGAGGCGGAGGCGGCCCGCCACCCGCAGGCCAACGTCATCACGCGCGCCGTTGGCGCCGATATCGATCTGCTCGAGCTGGACAAGCGGACCGGTCAGCTCCAGGCCGGCGACCGGCTGCTGCTGTGCAGCGACGGCTTGAGCAAGACCCTGCCCGAGGACCTGCTGGCGGAGCTGCTGTCGGGCGACGACGAGACCGCCGCCGAGCGGCTGGTCACGGCCGCGCTGATGGCGAAGGTGACCGACAACGTCACTGTCGTGACGATCGACTTCGACGCAGGCAGCTGATCGCGGCGCAGAGCGTCAGACGAGGACGGTCGGACAGCCGACGACGACGGTGCCGCCATGGGCGGTGAGCGAGCCCAGGTGCGCAGCCGGCATGCCGCCGATCAGCACCTTGAAGGAGCCAAGGGCGATGACATCGGGCGGCCCGACGCAGACGCACATGTCGCCGACTCGGGCGGCCGGCATGCCGCCGATCAGGACGGTCAGGCCGCCGGGAGGAAGAATCGGGCCGCCGACATGCGGCACCAGGACGGTGACCATGGGGCAGACATGCATGTCGCCGACGCGGGCTGCTGGCATTCCCATCAATCTGGCTCCGCTTCGAGGCGTCCGGCGCCGCCGGCCGCGATGTCCTTGGCCGAGGCGAGGAAGCGCAAGAGCCGGTCTTCGCGCCTCACAGCCGGTCCGCGGGCTGCGGCCAGGGCGACCGAGCCGGCCACGGCGAGTCCGGTGAAATGCGGCTGCGGCGGAACCTTGGGCGCCTCCGGCGGAGCCATAGAATCGCCGCTCCAGAAGGCGCCGACGGCGGCCCATGCTTCGGGGCTGCCGAAGCCTGACGTTTCCGCTTCCTTCATGGCCGCGCGGCGGTGCTCGTCGGTCTGCCTGCGGACCCATTCTTCGGCCGCCTCGCGCACCTTCGCTTCGGCCGACGGGTCGTTCCCGCTGGCGGCGGTGTGACGCGAGCACGCGCACGCCCACCACACCGCTTCGCGCGCGGGGAGCGCGTGGGCGATGAGCCGCGTGGCCTCGACCAGGAACCCGGCCCTCTCGAGCCGCTCCAGCGCCTCGATGGCGTTCCTGCAGCCGGCCAGGGTGGAACGGCCTTGGTCGTCGAGCTGCAGGTGCGGCAGCACGCGGGCGAGATCGTCGCCGAGCTTGTTCGCGGTCTTGGTCGTCGGGGCAGCCATCGCGGGGTCCTCAGCCGATCATGATGATGCCGCCGCCGAGCGTCAGCATCGCCGTGCCTTTTACCGTCGTCATCAGGCCCTTGATGTCCGTCATGACCGTTCCGTCGACTTTTATCATCATGCCGCTGATCGTGACGCCCATCTGGTCGATCTTCACCGAGCTCTGCCCAACCTTGAGCGTGATCGCCTGCATCGCCTCCATGGTGATGGAGCCGAGGTCGCATTTCACCGAGATGTTGCCGAGCTTCAGCTCGGTGCTCTGATCGCCCTGCCTGAGGGTGACCGTCTCGTTGCCCTTGTTGATGGTGACGGTGCGGTCGTTCTCGACGGTCAGCGTCTGGTCGTTCTCGACCTCGGTCTTCATGTCCTTCTGGGCATGCAGGAAGAGCTGCTCGCTGCCCTTCTTGTCGTCGAGGCTGATCTCGTTGAAGTCGGCGGTGCCGCCCTTGGTCACCGAGC
>JAEZHS010000226.1 GCA_023436825.1 Pseudomonadota bacterium
GCGGTGGGCCATGTCACGACCGCGGAATACGGCTCGCAGATGCTGTCGCTGGGCGGCGTCCATCACCTGACGGGCGGCAGCAAGAAGGAGGGCGTCGTCACCTGCGAAGCGCTGCTGGCGCTCTGCAATCGCGAGGCCGTCGAGCTCACGATCGACGATGGCGCCACGATCGTGGTGCAGGCCGACAAGCCGCCGGTGGTCAACGGCACGCGCGAGGAGCGCATGCGGGTGGGTTGCGGCTCGGCCGCCATCGGGATGTTCGCGCCGCAATGGAAGGACCATGTCGACGAGGTGATCGTGGTCGACGACCACATCACCGGCGTGCTGAGCGAGCACCAGGGCGGCCGCTTCCTCGACATGAAGCCCGCCGGCATCCGCGTGCGCGGCCGCAAGTCGACGCCCGGCCGCTACTTCCAGGTGGCCGAGCCCGGGCTGGGCTGGGGCGGCACCAACGTCTCGGATCCGCTGGAGATCATCGAGAAGATCGATGCCAAGCAGGCCTGGCCGGGGCTGAAGCTCCTGATGGTCTCGACCACGGGCGAGCATTCGGCGTGGTTCGAGCTCGACCGCGGCCTGAAACCTCAGCCGGCGGACATGCCCGCGCCCGTGCGCCATGTCGTCGAGCGCATCGCCGAGAATTGCGAGCCCGCGCTCTGCACCGTGTTGTTCATGGCGGGCGCCGGTGGCTCGCTGCGCGCCGGCGTGACCGAGAACCCCGTGCGCCTGACGCGCTCGGTGCGCGATGCGCTGACCAAGGTCACCTTGGGCGGCGTGCGGGCCTATGTCTGGCCGGGCGGCGGCATCACCCTGATGGTCGACGTCTCGAAGATGCCGGAGAAATCGTTCGGCTACGTGCCGACGCCGGCGCTGGTCGCGCCCATCGAGTTCACCCTGCGCGCCAGCGACTATGCGGCGCTGGGCGGCTACGCCTCGCGCGCCGTCACGCTCGAAGACGTGCTGCGGGCCCACAAGGTGCGACTCGATGAGGGCGGGCAATGAGCGCGGTTGCTGCCTGGCTGCCGGACGGTCGCCTGCATCTGCAGCACGGACCGATCGACCTCATAGTCGAAGCGTTCGGTGCGGCTGCGGAAGTCGAGCGTGCCTACGCGCAGGCGATCGACCGCTTCGCCGATATCCTTCCCACGCTGGTGCACGAGCTTCCGACGCTGCGTCGTGCGGTCAGCAATGCCTATCCGCTGCTGCAGGGTCCGGTGGCGCGCCGCATGGCCGAGGCCGTGTGGCCGCATCGCGCCGTCTACATCACGCCCATGGCGGCGGTGGCCGGCGCCGTCGCCGACGAGATGCTGCAGGCGCTGGTGCGCGGCCGCTCGCTCGACAAGGCCTACGTCAATGACGGCGGCGACATCGCCCTCCACCTGACGCCGGGCCACGAGCTGCGCGCCGGCATCTTCGCCACTGCGCTCGATGGGGTGGCGCGTCTGACCCACGACCAGCCCGCGCGCGGCATCGCCACATCGGGCCGCGGCGGGCGCTCGTTCTCCCTGGGCATCGCCGATTCGGTGACGGTGCTGGCGGCAACCGCCGCTGCCGCCGATGCCGCGGCGACGCTGATCGCCAATGCGGTGAACCTGGACCATCCCGCCATCGAACGCCGACCGGCACGCGAGCTTGACCCCGACAGCGACCTTGGTGATTTGTTGGTCACCGTTGCGGTTGGATCGCTTTCGGGCGCGGCAATCACCGAAGCACTGGATCGGGGTGTGGTTGAAGCACATCGGTTGCGCCTTTGTGGCCTGATCGAAGGCGCGGCGTTATCTCTGAACGGACAGTGGCGGGTCGATGCGCCAGGCAGCCTTGAAAACGTCAAATCGGCCTGATACCAAATATTGGTATACAGACGAGGCGAGTATGGCCAAAAACACGTCCTTCAGCCTCGGCGAGCACTTCAGCAATTTCATCGACGAAAAGGTCGAGCAGGGCCGTTATGGCTCCGCCAGTGACGTCGTCAGGGCGGGTTTGCGGCTGCTGGAAGAGCAGGAAGCAAGGCTGACGGCGTTGCGCGCCGCACTTGACGAAGGTGAAGCAAGCGGTCCGGCGACGCCTTTCGATTTTGAAGCCTTCATTGCGAAGAAGCGCAAACGGCGCAAGCAATGAGAGCTCGAGAATGCGGCCCCTTCTTCTCCGCGTGCTCAATCTGATCTTGATGACATCTGGGAATACGCGATTGAGCATTGGGGCGTACGACAGGCGGAAATCTACATTCGACTCGTCAAAACGGCGGTTGATGCGGTGGCTGCGAATCCGAAAGTCGGCCGAAGCTGCGACGACGTTCGGCCGGGCTATCGGAAGCACCCAGTGGGTTCACATGTCCTGTTCTACCGGATCACTGCCACGACCATCGTTGTGGTCCGCATCCTGCATCGGCGGATGGATGTCGAGCGCCATCTATAGGAAGTGCGAAAGATGAGCGATCCTCTCAAGGAAGCGATGGCGGTGCTCGACGCCTACATGGACGGCCTCAATCGCGGCGATGAGGCCGCCACGAATGCGGCGTGCAATTTCCCGCACGTGCGGTTGGCGGGCGGCAAGGTCGTGGTCTGGCAGAACCACGGCGATTACAAGCTGGCCGATTTCGTCGCGCGAGCGGGCGAGGGCTGGGCGCGCAGCCAGTGGGACGAGCGCACGCCGATCCATGTCGGGCCGGACAAGGTCCACCTTAAAGTGGCGTTCAGCCGCTGGAAGGCGGACGGCTCGCTGATCGGCCGGTTCGAGACGATCTACATCGTCACGCGCCAGGACGGGCATTGGGGCATCCAGGCGCGTTCGTCTTTCGCGAGTTGAGTGTTAGGCTCGGTTCAGGGAATGGGGCTGCTTCACGGAGGGGATTCATGCTGACCCGCAACAAGTTGCTCACTGGCGCCGCGGCGCTGGTCGGGCTGTCGATGGTCGCGCCAGCCGGCGCGCAGGCACCGATCAAGATCGGCGAGATGAACAGCTACAAGGTCTTCCCGGCCTTCCTCGAGCCCTACAAGAAGGGCTGGGAGCTGGCGGTCGAGGAGGTCAATGCCGCGGGCGGCGTGCTCGGCCGCAAGATCGAGGTCAGAAGCCGCGACGACAACGGCAATCCGGGCGACGCCGTGCGCGTGGCCGAGGAGCTTCTGAGTCGCGAGGGCGCATCGTTCCTGGTCGGCACCTTCCCCTCGAACGTCGGCCTCGCGGTCGCCGACTTCGCCAAGCAGCGCAAGGTGCTGTTCCTCGCGGCCGAGCCGCTCACCGACAAGATCGTGTGGGACCAGGGCAACGCCTACACCTTCCGCCTGCGCACCTCGACCTACATGCAGACGGCGATGCTCATTCCCGACGCGGTCAAGCTCAACAAGAAGCGCTGGGCCATCGTCTATCCCAACTACGAGTACGGCCAGTCGGCCACGGCCGCCTTCAAGAGGTTGTTGTCGGCCAAGCAGCCGGGCGTCGAGTTCGTCACCGAGCAGGCCACGCCGCTCGGCAAGATCGACGCCGGCGCGGTGGTGCAGGCCCTGGCCGACGCCAAGCCCGATGCGATCTTCTCCTCGCTGTTCGGTCCCGACCTCGCCAAGTTCGTGCGCGAGGGCCAGCAGCGCGGCGTCTTCAAGGGCGTAGAAGTCTTCAACCTGCTGGCGGGCGAGCCCGAGTATCTCGATCCGCTGAAGGAGGAGACGCCCGACGGCTGGTACGTCACGGGCTATCCCTGGAGCGAGCTCAAGACACCCGAGCACACCAAGTTCCTCAACGCCTACCAGGCCAAGTTCAAGGACTATCCGCGGCTCGGCTCGGTGGTGGGCTACGCCACCATCATGTCGGCGGTCGAGATCATCAAGAAGGCGGGCTCGCTCGACCAGGACAAGCTGATCAAGGCGGCGAGCGGCATCACCGTGATGACGCCCTTCGGCATGATCGAGTACCGGCCGCTCGACGACCAGTCGACCTTGGGCGCCTATGTCGGCAAGCTCGGCATCAAGGACGGCAAGGGCTACATGAAGGAGTGGCGATTCGTCAACGGCAAGGACGTCCTGCCGCCGGACGACGAGATCAGGAAGATGAGGC
>JAEZHS010000271.1 GCA_023436825.1 Pseudomonadota bacterium
ACGCTCGGCTCCGGTCGGGATGACGGGACTTTGAATGAGGACAAGGCGTGCAGAAAACGGGCAGCCTCGCTGCCTCCACATGCGCTAGAATTGGCCGGACATTCACAATCGGGGGAAAGATCATGCCTATGACCAATCGGCTCTACGCCGAGTTCCTCGGCACGGCTTGGCTCGTCCTGGGTGGTTGCGGCAGCGCCGTGCTGGCCGCGGCGTTTCCGCAGCTCGGCATCGGCTTTGCCGGCGTGGCGCTGGCCTTCGGCCTCACGGTGGTGACCATGGCCTATGCCGTGGCGCCGGTGTCGGGTGCGCATTTCAATCCGGCGATCACCGTGGGTCTCGCCGCCGGCGGCCGCTTCCCATGGAGCGAGGTCGTGCAGTACGTGATCGCCCAGGTGCTGGGCGGCATCGCCGGCGCGGCCATCCTCTACGTCATCGCCACGGGCAAGCCCGGCTTCGAGATCGGCGGCTTCGCCACCAACGGGTATGGCGAGCTGTCGCCCGGCAAGTACGGCCTGCTTGCGGCCGCCGTCTGCGAGGTCGTGATGACCTTCGCCTTCGTCACCGTGATCCTGGGCGTCACCGACAAGCGCGCGGCAGTTTTCGCCCCTGCCGTACCGCTGGCCATCGGTCTTACCCTCACCTTGATCCATCTGATCAGCATCCCCGTCACCAACACCTCGGTGAACCCGGCGCGCAGCACGGCACCGGCGTTGTTCGTGGGCGGCGCGGCGCTGGCGCAGCTCTGGCTGTTCTGGGTGGCGCCGCTGGTCGGTGGCGCGATCGCCGGCCTGGCCTACGGGCTGCTTGGCTCGCAACGACTGACGGCGCCTCTCGCCGGGACTAAGGTAGCGGTCGAGAGGACTCAGTCATGAACATCACCAGTCGCCTGGCCGCAGTCGCCGTCGCAGCGTTGCTGCCGTCGGTCGCCTCGGCGCAATCGGTCAATTTCTGGCTGGCCGCCGTGCCTGGCAACATCCAGGGATGCATCGCGGCCGATCCGCAATTCACCCGTGAGCACACCTTCACCCTGAAGGACGGCCAGGCCGAGATCACCTCGCCGGGCGGCATCAACACCAAAATGAAGATGGCGAAGCCCAACGTCTATGAGACGGATTACGAGCTTGGTCGCCTCAATCTGCATGTGGTGGCCGACCTCTCGGTGACGCCAAGGACGCTCACCGTCACCGAGAAGAACCTCGGCTGCAAATGGACGGCCAAGAAGGAGTAGGTCGTCTGTCGTCGTCTGTCGACGCATAGTGAAATGAACGGGTCGCGGCGTTCCATTCCCTTCCACGTCACGCTCCTGACGTTGATGGTGCTGATCGTGCTGCCGCTGGCCGCGGCGCTGCTGTGGCTGGGCTGGCGCTCGGTCGACCAGCTCGAGGATCGCAGCATCCGCCATCGCATGGCCGCCCTCGACAGCGCCGTCGCGGGCTTCCTGACGTCGGGCCTGCGCGTTGTCGTGGCGGTCGGCAGCACGCTTGCCGAGACGCAGGCCTTCGCGCCCGGCAGCACCGTCGCCGACGAGGAGCGGCTGCGCCAGTTCGCTGTGATCATCGAGCGCTATCCGGCGATGGCCGCCATCTACGTCGGCTACGAGGACGGACACTTCCTCTATGTCGGCCGGACCGAGACGCTGTCGATCAGCCAGCGCCTCGAGTTCGATGCACCGGATGCGCCTTCGCTCCTTATGCGCTCGCTGGCCGCCGGCGATGGCCTGCGCCGGGAGAGCTGGTGGTTCCAGCTCGCCGACGGCAGCCATTCGCCGACCCAGACGCGCATGCTGGACTTCGATCCGCGCACCAGGCCCTGGTACATCGATGCGATGCGCGTCAGCGGGCCGGTGTTGACCGAACCCTACACCTTCGCCCAGGCCAATGTCGTCGGCGTGTCGGCCGGCATGCCGCTGCGGCAGGGCGGCGTGATCGGCTTCGACTTCACCCTGAACACGCTGTCGCGCCTGATCGGCGATTATCGCTTCACGCCCAACTCGATCATCATGGTGGCGAGCGACACCGGCACCATCTTCATGGAATCGGAAGGCTGCCGGATCGACGGCGGGACGTGCCTGCCGGGTGAGGACCAGGTGCGTGCGGCGATGCGCGCCGCCATCAACCGGGCCGTCGACGGCGATGACCGCATCGAGGACGATGTCGTCCTGGCTGGGCGCAGCTATCGACTGCTGGTCCACAAGGTGCCGCCGGTATTCGGCCGCCGCTACATGGTGGTCGCCGCCGTGCCGATAAGCGAACTGGCGGTCGATTCCCGGACCCTGCTGGAACGGGCGGGGCTCACCGCGGCGATCACCGTGACGTTTGCGATCTTCGGGGTGCTGCTCGCTTCGTACGTGCTGTCCCGATCGATCTCGCGCATCGCCGCCAAGACCGAACGCATCCGCGATCTCGACTTCTCCGACCAAACGCGGGTCGAGAGCCGCATCACCGAGATCGTGCGCCTGTCCGATTCGGTGGAGCGCATGCGCGAAGGGCTGGAAGTGTTCGGCCGCTATGTGTCCAAGCACCTCGTCCAGCAGATCATGCACTCGCCGGAGGCCGCAGGCGTCGGCGGCATGCGACGCGAGATCACGGTGATGTTCACCGACATCGAAGGCTTCTCGCGCATCACCGAGACCATGGAGCCCGAGCTGCTGACCAGCCGGCTGTCGCGCTACTTCGATGCGCTGGGATCGGCGATCCTGGCCAACCGCGGCACCATCGACAAGTACATCGGCGACAGCATCATGGCCTTCTGGAACGCACCGGAGCCGGATCCCGACCATGTCGTCAATGCCTGCCGGGCGGCCCTGCAGGCCGCCGAGGCCGGCCGGCAGCTTTCCGAGAAGTGGCGCCAGCTCGGCCGGCCCGGCTTCCGCACACGCTTCGGCCTGCACACCGGTCCGGCGGTGGTCGGCAATGTCGGTGCGCGCGAGCACATCAACTACACGCTGGTCGGCGCCGTGGCGAACCAGGCGTCGCGGCTGGAAGGCCTGAACAAGATGTATCACACCGAGATCCTGGCCAGCGGCGAGGTCGCGGCCGCCACTGCCGGCCACTTCGTATGGCGCCACATCGATCGCATCGTGGCGGCCGGCACGACGGAGGAGCATGAGATCCACGAGCCGATGGGCGAGATCGATGCGGCCGGCCGCCATGCCGACTTCCTCGCCCAGTGGGGAGCCGGCCGGAAGGCTTACGTCGCCGGCCATTTCGAGGAAGCGCTCGCGGCTTTCCAGGCGGCGACGGCGCTCAGGCCCGACGACGGGCCGTGTCGGGTGTTCGTCGAACGCTGCAAGAATTTCCTGCGCGGCGGGCCGCCGGCCGGCTGGAACGGCACCTGGCATTTCGACAGAAAATGAGCGGGTGGGGCATAATGAATCATTTCCTCCCCACGCATAGGCGTGGGGAGGTGGCCCGAAGGGTCGGAGGGGTCATGAGCACCACAACTGACGCTCATGACCCCTCCGTCGGCGAAGGCGCCGACACCTCCCCAGCTTCGCTGGGGAGGAGGCAGCTCGGTTGATGGAGATCGCCTTTGCCCTTGGCCGGCGTGCGTGTGTTCATTGTCGAGGATGAGGCGCTGATCCTGGATACCCTTCAGGACATGCTGGAAGGCCTTGGATGCCACGTAGTGGAGAGCGCATTGCGCGTCGACGAGGCGCTGGCCAAGCTGGCCGCGGTGGATCTCGACGTCGCCGTTCTCGATGTCAATGTCGCGGGACACCGGATCGACCCGGTGGCCGATCTCCTGGCCGCGCGCGGCGTGCCGTTCGTCTTCGCCTCGGGCTACGGACGCGCCTCGCTGCCGGCGGCGCATCGTGAGCGCGTCCTGTTGACCAAGCCCTACCGGAAAGCCGAGCTGAGGGCCGCGCTGGACGCTGCCCTTCCGGGGGGATGGGGGTGAGGGCCGCCGCGGGAATTGCGAGGAAAGGCCATACGGCGGCGGTCCACCTCATCGCCTTTGCCCTGGTCGTCGCCACGCCGCTGCTGCTGCTGGTCGGCGCCTTGCTCTGGCGCTCGGTGACGCTGGAACGCGAGCAGATCCGCCAACGCATCGTCCAGGTGCTGGAGGCGCTGATCGCCGACATCGACCGCGACATGGACCGCCGCATCGCGCTCCTGGAGACGCTGTCGACTTCGCCCTCGCTGGTGGCGGAGGACTGGTCGGGCTTCTACAGACAGGCCAAGGACAGCCTGCGCGGCCGCGCCTATATCGTGCTGGTCGGCCGCGATGGCCGCCAGATCATCAACACCTTCGTGCCTTTCGGCGAAGAGCCCAAAGTGACGGGCGATCCCGCGACGCTGCAGAAAATGGTGCAGACCGGCGAGCCGGTTGTCTCCGACCTCTTCACCAGCCTGGTGGTGAAGCGTCCCGTCTACAACGTCTCCATTCCGGTGCTGCGCGACAACGCGGTGCGCTATGTCATGAGCCTCGGCCTTCTGCCCGAGGATCTGCACGCCCTGCTGCAGAGCCAGGGCCTGCCACCGGACTGGTCGGCGGCCATCTGGGACGGCAATGGCGTCACCATGGCGCGCACCCGCGACCAGGAGCGCCTGCTGGGCACCGCCGTGCCGCGGCACCTCATGGAGCTGCCGCCGGGAAAGGTGGTGCGGACGACGAACATCGTGGGCGAGGAGGCGTTGATTGCGGTCGGTCATGGTCAGTGGGGCAACTGGACGATCGACGTCTCCTTTCCGGCCGCCCTCGTCGACCGGCAATTGCGGGACTCCCTTCTGTTCTGGGGGGCCACTCTCCTGCTGGTGGGTGGACTGGTCGTCGGCCTCGCCTTCCTGTTCGGCCGTACGCTGACGCGGCCGCTGGCCGCGGCCACCGCGGATGCAAGCGCGCTCGGGCGCGGCGAGCCGTTCGCCATCCGCGATTCGCTGGTTCGCGAGATCAATGCCGTCAATGATGCCCTGCGGCGCGCCCGGCGCGACATCGACGAGGGATCGGCGGCGCTGCGCGACAGCGAGGAGCAGCTGCGCACCGCGGCGGAAGCGGCACAGTTCGGCGCGCACGAGTACGACGTCGTCCACGACCGTACACGGCGATCGTCGCAGTTCCTCGAGATCCTGGGGGCCGACACCGCCGACACCACGGCGACCTTCGAGGCCGGCCTCGCCTTCGTCCATCCCGACGACCGGGATGTCATCCGCCGGCAAAAGCAGCGGATCTTGCAGCGGAGCGAGGGCCGCTATCAGCTCGAGTACCGCATCCGCCGCCGCGACGGCCAGGTGCGCTGGGTCATGGATCGCGGCCAGGTGCTCCGTGATGAGACGGGCGCCGCACGGCGCGTCATCGGCGTGGTGCTCGACATCACCGACATCAAGGAGGCCGAGCAGCGCCAGCGCCTGTTGTTCGACGAGTTGAACCATCGCGTGAAGAATACGCTGGCCATCGTGCAGGCACTCGCGCTCCAGACCCTGCAGACCAGGCCGCAGCCGGACGAATTTGCCGATGCCTTTTCCGATCGCCTGGGCTCGCTGGCGCGAGCGCACAGCCTGCTGACTGAAGATTCATGGCGCGGCGCGTCGCTGCACGACATCGTGAAGACCGCGCTTTCCGCCTTCATCGACGAGGGCCGCTCCATCGACATCGGCGGCGATGCGGTAATGGTGCCTGCGGGCGCCACCATCACGCTCAGTCTGATGCTGCACGAGCTTGCCACCAATGCCGCCAAGTATGGTGCGCTGTCGATCGCACAGGCCCGGCTGTCGATCCGCTGGAGCGCCGTCGCTTCGAGCTCCAGCACCGCCGTCGACCTGCAGTGGCGGGAGGAGAACGGACCACCGGTGTCGCCGCCCAAGGCGCGCGGCTTCGGCTCGCGCCTGCTGGGCAGCAGCGCCAGGCAACTCGGTGCGGCGCTCGACATCGACTATTCGCCGGAGGGACTGCGCTGCCGCCTGCGCTTCTCGGTGCCTCGACATGAGGCAGGTCAGTAGCGGACCGTGACTCCGACGGTGAAGAAGCGCGCCGCCGTTGGATCGAAATAGCTGCCTGCCAGCAGGTCGAAATCGAACCAGCCTTCCTTGCCCTTGATGGTCGGCGTGTAGCGCAGGCCCATCTGGGTGCCGGCGAGCCCGTTGGGCGCGCGGCCGAACACCTCGAGCATCAGGCTGACGTCCCAGCCGACCCTGGCTTCGACCTGCCCGCCCCAGAAGAACGCATTGGGATTGATGTCCGTGTGCAGGTAGCTCCAGCCGGCATTGAGATTGACCCTGACCTTGTCATCGATCGGCAGCGTCACCAGCATGGTCAGCCCCGCGACGCCGAGATCCCCGGTGCGCAGGTTCATGCCGGCGTTCAGGCCGAGGCCGACGCCCACGCCGGTCGTCTCCGGCTGGAAATTGATCTTCATGGCCGGGCCGAACAGCTCGGCGTTGATCGTCTGGTCCCAGTAGTGCTGCAAGGCGGCGCCGATCTCGAGAAAGGGCATCTTTTCGGCGGTGCAGGCCGGCGCCAGGTTCAGGTAGCCGTCACCCGGGACGAAGCGCGACACCCAGGTCTCGAGGTGGCAGACGCCCGGCGTCTCCACTTCGGAATCGTCGACGATATGAGCGCCACCCGCTGCGTCCGCGTGCGGGGGCAGCAAGAGCGTGGCCGGGCACCAGGCAGACAATGACCGCCAGGGCGGGTCGGAGAAAGATCAGGCGGGACACCACGGCATGACAGTCGCTGTGTCCTGTTACAGTCAGAGTGTGCTGACAGACAACACACAATGACTGAATCCGCCGCCCGGCTCAGAACCGCGCGGACAACCGTCCGCTGAAAACGTGAACCGGGCCCCGCTGTGCGTTGTAGGCGGGATTGCCGAGGAACTGATAGTCGGCTGTGGCGACCACGCCCTTGGCAAGTTGGAGGGCGTAATAGGTCTCGAAGACGTTCTCCGATGCATAGTTGGTGAGCTGGCCGTCACCCACGAGCACGCCGAGGCCGCCGGCGGCGAGATAGCTGCTGTGGGCGCCGGAGATCTGGTTGATCGATCCGGCGATGCCGATGCGGTCGTCCGGCCGGCCCCACGCCGTGCCCTTGATCGACAGGCCGAGCGACATGCTGGTGTCGATGTCGGTGAAGGCGCTGATCTCGCTGCGGCCGTCGTTCCAGCTGAAGCGGCCGAACAGGCCGATGTCGTCGGTGAGCTGCTGTTGAAGATTGAGATAGAAGCCGTACTTGGTGCGGGTCTGGCGGGTCGAGGCGATGGTGTCGTTGGCGTTGAGCCCGGGATTGATGGCGGCGAGCAGGACGGCCTGCTCGTACGAGCCGGCATAGGTGCTGGTGAGCCAGCTGCCGAAGCGCAGCACGCCCGGCCGGTCGTAGGGCCTGAAGCGCAATTCGAGTTCGCCGACATAGCCGCCACGCGTGAACAGGTTGAGGTCGAAAGTGTTGGCGTTGGGCTGGTTGCCGACCAGGAAGTAGCCGGCGCGCGCCGCCCAGCGCGGCTGGTTGAGTTCGGCGACCAAGCCCCAGGTGAGGCCGAGCCGGTCGGCCGGGTAGTCGAAGGCGCCGGACGCCCAGATCGACCAGTTGAGGAAATCGAGCCGGGGATCCTCGGCATAGTCGTTACCGTCGAACAGGTCGTGCACCGAGAACTTGCCGAACTGGAGCGTGACGCGCGAGAGGTCCCTGGTGCCGGAGAGTTGGCCGTACTCGCCCTCTACCGTCTCGGTCTCGCCGCCGAGCCCGATCTCCTGGCGCAGGAACAGGCGTGAGGTGTTGTAGCGCGGATAGGGGAAGTTCGACTTCTGCGCCTCGCCGTTGGGAAAGCCCGCGGCGCCCGTGGTGTTGGCGACGCCGAAGCCCTGCAGCAATTCCGGATTGTAGTAGAATTCGCCACCCCGCCACAGGCGCACGCCGAGGAAGGCCGACACGGTCCAGGTCTCGCGGCTCTGCCCCAGCATCGGCAGGCTGTTGGGGCCGTCATAGGAGGCGCTGAACGGCGGATAGCCCTGGAAGATGAAAGTGGTCTGGCCGTGCAGCTCCCAGGTGCCGGGCCCGCGATCGTCGCGTTCGCTGTCGGCCTTGTCGTCGGTGGCGCCGAACCTGTAGTTCAGCCCGACACGGAAGCGATGCAGATCGTACTGCGAATCGTAGCGCGCCGGCGCCGAGCCGAAGGTGAAGCCGGTGAGGCCGAGGTTGGTGTACAGATACTCGGCGCGCGCCGACCACCGCGAATCGAGCCGGCGATCGACGCCGCCGCCCAGCACCCAGCCCAGCCGGACGTTGCTCGACTGCGCATCCTCGTTGCCGGTCGTGAGGTCGGTGTGCGAGACGCGCGTGCTCGCCCAGGCGATGCCGCCGGTCGCGAAAGGCGTCCACGCACCGATGTCGTAACCCAGGCGTCCACGCAGGCTGGCGAGATATTCGAGCTGCTCGTTGGCCGTGCCCGTGCCGGTGGCGCGATAGGACAGGACCTGGGCGAGGTCTGCGGCGCTCGGGAACGACATGTCGAGCTCGACGCCCAGCATCAGCCGTGACGCAAAATGATGCTCGTAGCCGGCCTGCACGCCGCCGATGAAGGCGCCGTAAGGGCTCGTGCCGCCCGACGAGGCGATGCCTGTCGGATCGGCCAAGGTGGCGTTGGCGTTGCCGAACATGTAGCCCACGTGCCCGCCGAAATAGAATTCCGAGCGGCCTGCCGATTGCGACGAGGCTGGCTGCGGCACGAACAGGCCGACAGCCGCGACGGTCGCACAAGCAGTGCAGCACCAACGGTATCCGCGCATGCCGACGGCTTCGCGTGCGTTCATGTGTCTCTCCGTACGCTCGAATTGGGACAAACTCGTCACAGCCAAGTGCCGAATCGCAGTCGATACGCCGTCTTCAGCAGATGCAAAAGCGTGCAGTGGGCTGGCACGATAGCCGCCAACCACGGAAAAAAGCTCCACGGCAGTGCTCCCGAACCAGACGCTTCGCCGCCTCCGTGTCCGTAGCCTATCGGTCGAGCCGTTGATGCGAAGCCAATGCGGTGGCCATGTCGGCATGGCCGACGGGTGCCGCCTCCAGCCCGAGCACGGCGGCGGGACCGCCAACAGGGGCAAGCCGGCGCCGAAGCTGCGACAACAGGCTCAGCACGACCGGAACTCCCCCGTAACGAGCGTGAGAGCCGGCCGTTGGCGAGGCGGCGCGGGAATACGGACCCACACGCAGGCCAGCCGCCCGTCGGCCATCCGCCGCCATCGGCAGGCAAGATGGAAACGAGACGTTGCCGACATCGAACGGTCCGGCACCGCACGGTCGACGGGAACGATGGCGCTCGACGGAGCAGCCGAGCGGATCAGGCGGATTGCATTCATCCGCGCCTCCTTCAGGTCAGATCGGTGGCACCGACTCCTGAAGGGACGCGGATCAGAGGAGGCTCAGGACGAGCGCACCCTCATGAACCGGCGACCGCCCAGGCGGCGGCGACGACGTCGGTCGCAGTCGATGGTCGACTGTGTTCCTCGGTCGGTTCTTTGCTAG
The DNA here is from genome assembly GCA_023436825.1 of Pseudomonadota bacterium. The sequence goes on from JAEZHS010000271.1 coordinate 9,457, forward strand.
ATCGCGGGTTCATCGGGACCTTATGCTGTTGTCCCTGCGCCCTGCCGCATGCATCGACAGCAAACGCAGACGCGGCCTATATACCCCCCTCCAGGATAGGATCAAGTACGAATGTCGACGAAGGTTCATGAGAGGGAAAAAGAAAAGCGAAAGCTACTGATGCGCGTGCGGCGCATCCGCGGACAACTCGATGCCGTGGAACGGCGGATTCAGGAGGACGCGGCGTGCTCGGCCGTTCTGCAGCAGGCGGCCGCCTGCCGCGGTGCGCTCGACGGCTTCATCGCCGAGGTGATCGAGGACCATATCCTCGAGAATTTCGTCGATCCGTCGGCCCGCCGGGGCGATGCGCGGGCCCAGGCGGCCGAGGAGCTGGTTGAAATCGTCCATTCGTATTTCAAGTGACCGATCGGGCTCGCCCACGGGTCGACGCCGCCTCTGTCACCCGGCGCGGGGGTTACCCCGCGCTAACCGAAGCGAGGGGCCTTTAGGGCCGCAGAAAAGGTCCCTCGCTACGGTTAGCGCGGAGTAACC
>JAEZHS010000282.1 GCA_023436825.1 Pseudomonadota bacterium
GGCCACTTCCAGGTCTTCCAGCACCAGGATGCCGCCGCCACCGGAGATCACGAAGCCGTCGCGGTCCTTGTCGTAGGCGCGGCTCGCCCGCTCCGGCGTGTCGTTGTACTTGGACGACATCGCGCCCATGGCGTCGAACAGCACCGACAGGGTCCAGTCGAGCTCCTCGCCACCGCCCGCGAACATGCGGTCGGCCTTGCCGAGCTGGATGCATTCGACGGCGTTGCCGATGCAGTGCGCCGAGGTCGAGCAGGCCGAGCTGATGGAATAGGAAAGGCCCTTGATCTTGTAGGCGGTCGCGAGGTTGGCCGAGACGGTGCTCGACATGGCGCGCGGCACCATGAACGGACCCACGCGCTTGGGGCCCTTCTCCTTGGCGATGATGGCCGACTGCACGATGGCACCGGTGGTCGGGCCGCCCGAGCCTGCGACCAGACCGGTGCGCTCGTTGGAGATCTCGGCCTCGCCGAGGCCCGCGTCCGCGATCGCCTCTTTCATGGCGAGATAGGCGAAGGCGGCCCCGTCGCCCATGAAGCGGCGCAGGCGGCGGTCGACCAGCTCGTCGACGTTCATCTTGAGCGTGCCGGCGACCTGGCTGCGAAAGCCGAGCTCCTTGTACTGCGGCACGAACTCGATGCCGGACTTGCCATCTCGCAACGACTGCGTGACCTCGGCGGCGTTGTTGCCGATCGAAGAGACGACTCCCAGGCCGGTGACGACGACACGTTTCATGCGGTCAGCTCGCTGCCGCCGAAATTTCGGCGGCGTCCTGGAACAGTCCGACCTTGAGACCGGTGGCCTCGTAGACCGGCTTGCCATCGGCGTGCACGAAGCCGTCGGCGATGCCAAGGACCAGCTTGCGCAGCATCACGCGCTTGAGATGCACGTGGAAAGTGAGCTTCTTGACCGTCGGCACGATCATGCCGGTGAACTTGACCTCGCCGACGCCGAGCGCGCGGCCGCGGCCGGGGGCCTTCATCCAGCCCAGGAAGAAGCCCAGGCACTGCCACAGGGCGTCGAGCGGCAGGCAGCCCGGCATCACCGGGTCGCCCTTGAAATGGCAGTCGAAGAACCAGAGGTCGGGCTTGATATCGAGCTCGGCCACGATCTCGCCCTTGCCGAACTGGCCGCCGGTCTCGGCGATCTTCACGATCCGATCGAGCATCAGCATGGGCGGCAACGGCAATTGCGCGTTGCCCGGCCCGAACAGCCGTCCCCGCGCGCATTCGATCAGATCCTCGAAAGTGTAGCTGCTCTTCTTGTCGCTCACGCTCACCATCCCACGCCGCCCGAAACCGGGATCGCAGCCAGAATAAGGAGGCCCGCCGTCCAGCGCAAACCGCCGAATCGGGGTCAGACGGCCCTTTTCAGGCCGCTTTTGGCTGCTTACATATGGGCGTCACAATGTCCGGTACCAGCCCCGACTTCACCGTTCGCCTGCGCGACGCCGGTTTGCGGCCCACCCGCCAGCGGGTGGCGTTGGCGCGCCTGCTGTTCGAGGGCGAGCACCGCCATGTCACGGCCGAAAGCCTGCATGCCGAGGTCAAGGCGACCCGCATGCCGGTATCGCTGGCCACGGTCTACAACGCGCTGAACCAATTCCGCGACGCCGGGCTGCTGCGCGAGGTCGTGGTGGCGCCGGGCCGTTCCTATTTCGACACCAATACCGGCCATCACCATCATTTCTTCGTCGAGAACGACGGTGAGCTCTACGACTTCCCGTCGGACAAGGTGACGATCGCCGGCCTGCCGACGCCGCCCAAGGGCACGCGTATGTCGAGGGTCGACGTCATCGTGCGCGTGCGACGCTAGAACGCCTTCTGAGGCGTTAGCGCGCCTTTGGGCTGCTACTTGCGAGTCGCTTGCAGTTCTTAGAACTGTTCTAAACAGCTTGACGGAGTCGCGCCGGCTGGACCAATATCGCGCCGCCAGATCGGCCGCACGCCGATCGCCTAGCCTTAAATACCAAGGAGAAAAGCCATGGCGAACCTCAAGGGATCCAAGACCGAGGACAATCTGAAGGCTGCATTCGCGGGCGAGAGCCAGGCGAACCGCCGGTATCTCTACTTCGCCCAGAAGGCCGACGTCGAAGGCTACAACGATGTCGCTGCCGTGTTTCGCTCGACGGCGGAAGGCGAGACCGGCCATGCGCACGGCCATCTCGAGTTCCTCGAAGTGAGCGGCGATCCGGCGACCGGCCTGCCGATCGGCGCGACCTCGTCCAACCTCAAGGCCGCGATCGCGGGCGAGACGCACGAGTACACCGACATGTATCCGGGCATGGCCCGCACCGCGCGCGAGGAAGGTTTTGCCGAGATCGCCGACTGGTTCGAGACCCTGGCGAAGGCCGAGAAGAGCCACGCCGGCCGCTTCCAGAAGGCCCTCGACACGATGGCCTGAGCCTTTCCAGGCTTTACGGAAGGGGGCCCTCACGGGTCCCCTTTTTCGTCCTGCTACACGATTTGATTGATCGATCGAGAACGGCACTGACATGCGCGAAGGCAGCCTCGAAGCCCCCGTCCGCCATGCGCTGGACTGGCAGAACCCGTGGTTCTGGGATGAGAAAGCGCTCGAGAAGGAGATGGAGCGCGTCTTCGACATCTGTCACGGCTGCCGGCGCTGCTTCAATCTCTGCGATTCCTTCCCGCGTCTGTTCGATCTCATCGACAACGGCCCAACCGGCGAGCTCGACGGCGTGAAAAAGGAGGACTTCGCCTCGGTCGAGCAGGCCTGCACGCTCTGCGACATGTGTTTCATGACCAAGTGCCCGTACGTGCCGCCGCATGAATGGGCTCTCGATTTCCCGCATCTCATGCTGCGCCATCGCGCGGTGAAGGCGCGCAAGGACGGCATCGACTTCGTCGAGGCGCAGCTCGCCGACACCGACCGCATGGGCCGGCTCGGCACCTTCACGGCCGGCATCGCCAACTTCATGAGCGACGAGCACAACAAGATAACGCGGCCGGCCTTGGAGAAATGGGCGGGCATCCATCACGGCGCGCGCCTGCCCAAGTATGCCGGCGAGACCTTCGTCATCCGCGCGGCGCGCGAAGGCGTCGAGGTGAATGAAGACGCGCCGGCCTTCGGCAAGCGCAAGGCCGTGCTCTATGCCACCTGCTACGTGAACTTCAACAACACCGGCATTGGCGCCGCGGCGCGCGCGGTGCTGGCCAGGAACGGCGTGGCAACCGAGGTCGTGCATCCACATTGCTGCGGCATGCCGAAGCTCGAGCTGGGCGATCTCGAAGGCGTCGCCGCCGCGGCGCGCCAGGTGACGGACGCCCTGCTGCCGTGGGTCGACAAGGGCTATGACGTGATCGCGCTGACGCCCTCCTGCGCGCTGATGCTGAAGTTCGAATGGCCGCTGATCCTGCCCAAGGATCCCGCGGTCGACCGATTGTCGCAGGCGACGTTCGACATCTCCGAATACGTCGTCGACATCGCCAAGAAGGAGGGTCTGGCGCCCGGCCTGCAGACCATCGAAGGCGGTGTGAGCGTGCATCTGGCTTGCCATGCGCGCGCCCAGAACATGGGTGCCAAGGCGGCCGAGATGCTGCGCCTGGCGCCCAAGACACGCGTCGCCGTGATCGAGCGCTGCAGCGGCCATGGCGGCATCTGGGGAGCGCGCACCGAGAACTTCGAGACCGCGGTGAAGGTCGGCAAGCCCGCCGCCCAGGCCGCGATCAAGAACGACACCAGCTTCGTCGCGTCGGAGTGCCCGCTGGCCGCCGATCACCTGATGCAGGTGATGGAGATGACGGCCGGCGACCAGACGCTGAAGCCCTCGCGCGCCAATCATCCCATCGAGTTGATGGCGCAGGCCTATGGACTGACGGTGAAACCATGACGCCGCGTGCAATCGAAGTGTCCGCCATCCTGCCGCTTACCGAATACGTGAAGGTGCGGGCCGAGCGCCGGCGGCAGATTTCCGAGATCAAGAAGAACCGCCGGCTGGAGGTCGGGACGTTTGCGACCTTCTACTTCCAATCCTACGAGACCATGCTGCACCAGGTGCACGAGATGCTCTTCATCGAGAAGGGCGGTCCGGCGCAGATCCCCGACGAGCTCGCGGCTTACAATCCGCTGATCCCCCAGGGCAGCGAGCTGGTCGCCACGGTGATGTTCGAGATCGACGATCCGGTGCGCCGCGGGCGGGTCCTCGCGACTTTGGGCGGCGTCGAGGACCGGGCCTTCATCCGCGTCGGCGGCGAGATGATCCGTGGTGTCCCCGAAGGCGACCAGGAGCGCTCGCGCGAGGACGGCAAGGCCTCGTCGGTGCAGTTCATCCGCTTCGCCTTCACCGCGGCCCAGGTCGCGGCGTTCCGCGGCGGAGCCGGAGACGTCGTGGTCGGCTTCGACCATCCCAACTACGGCCACATGGCGGTGATGCCGCAGGCCGTGCGACAGGCGCTTTCAAACGACTTTTCCTGATTGCTCCGGACCGCGCCCCGGCGGTCAGTAAGCGGTCCGCAGTACGAGCACGACCGGATCGCCTGGCATGTTGGCCGGGATCGGCGGAAAGGGCGCGGCGCTGCGGATGGCTTCCAGCTCGGCGGCGTCGACGGCGGGTCGGCCGCTCGATGTGCTGATGCTGACGCCGAGCAGCGAGCCGTCGCGCGCCAGCGTGACCCGCGTCACGACCAGGCCCGTCTGATTGGCGGCGCGCGCCTTGAGGCTTCTGTCCCGATAGGGCGCGAGATGGCGATGGACGCGCGACAGATAGTCGTTGCGCTGCCGGCCTTGTCCTGCGAGCAGGTCCGCCGGGTTGGGACCGGGCAGGGGTGCGGGTATCGACGCCGGCGCCTCGGTGGGTGGCCGATACTGCGCCGGCGGGCCGGGCCGCGGCGGCATCGGCTGCGTCCGTTGCACCGGCCTCGGCGGCGCGCCAGCTGGCGGCTTGGCGAATTCGCGCGAGGTCGGCGGCGGCGGTGGCTCGGGTACCGGCGGCACGGAGAACTCGTAGATTGGCAGTGTCGGCATCGGCTCGGGCTGCGGCGTGGCGCGCGACCGTTGCGACGGCTGAGCCGGCTCGCTCGAAGGCTGCGCGGGCGCCAGCGCCTGCTGTTCGGGCTCTCGGTTGGGCTCGGTCGACGGGGCCGGGCTCGCCGCCAGCGATTCGGCTGGCGGGCCGATCCTTGCCGGATCCTGCAGGCCGACATTCGACGGCGAGCTGTCGAACATGACCATGATCGGCTCTTCCGGCGATTCGGGCGGCTGTAAGGGTGAAAGCCACCAGATGCCGACCCCGACCAGCGCATGCAGGACCACTGCCAGGGCCACGGCGGCCGGCGGCATCTGCTGCTCCACGCGTGGCTGGACGATGCTGGCGTCGGTCACGGTGGTCCCGTTCTACGTCTGCAGGCCGGTGGCGGCCACGCTAGCGCCCGGCCTCTCAGTTTCGCCTGAAGTTGAGCGGCAGGATAAAGGTGTGCTGGGCCCCCGGAATGTCGTCGGGCAACGGCATGTACGGGCCGGCCGCACGGACCATGCTGACGGTGAAACTGTCCAGCGTCGACGATCCGCTGGAACGGCTGACGCCGGCATCGACAAGCCGACCGTCACGGGCGATCGTGATGCGCAACACGACGGTCCCCGCCTCGGCCGTGGCGTTGCGCACGAACTGCTGATGCTGCGACAGCTTCTGGGCAACGTACCAGAGGTATTGGTCTTCCAGACGTTTGTTGCCGTAGGTCTGGGCGGGATTGACGAGATTCGGCGCCTGGCGCGAAGCCTGCTGGTCGCTCGGCGGCGGTGGCAGATTGGAGAGTGGCGAGGATTTCAAGGCCTGCTGCTGTTGCGGCCGAGGCGCCGGCGGTGGCGCCGGCTGTACGCGGGGTTGGGTCGGCGGCGGCGCCTGGGGAGCGGGCGGCGGCGGCGCGGGCGGCCTCGGGACTTCCTGAGAGGTGACCGGTGGCGGCGGCGCATCGAGCGGCGGCAGCTCGCTTTCGAGCGTACGCGCCGGCGGTGGCGGAGGAGGCGGGGGAGGCGGCGTGGCGAGCGCCTGCTGCTGCTCGACCTTGGGAGGCTCGGGTTGCGTCGCTTCCTGGGCCGGGGTCTCGGGCTTGGGCGGCGCGGGCTGCTCGCTGCCCGGGGTCGTCGCCTTGGGATCGGGATTGGGGGAGAACGGCGTCAAGCCGAGGCGCATCGGCGGCGTGGGGGCGGCGGGCGCGGGCGGCGGCGCTGTGGGCGCTGGCGCTGCGGGTACTGCAGACCGGGCCGACGGTTCGGGTGTGGGCGGCGGTTGCGGCGGCTCGGCCGGCTTCGGGGCTTCCTGTTCCATCGTGATGGCGATCACGTCGGGCGTGGTGTCGACATAGCGCAGCGGGGAGATCCAGTAGAGCGCCGCCGCGACGGCAAGGTGCAGTGTCGTCGTCATCGCCACGGCGACGGGCGACATATGGTCGGAGCGCGCGTAGGAGAGGCTTACTGCGTGGGCCACGGTGACCCCGTTTCTACGTCCCAGCCGCGGGGGCCGCTAGGGGCTCGTCACAGAGGTTTGGCGGTTGATCGGCCTGCACGTCGGTCGAGCGACGCAAGCCATGGTATGACGGCGGTGGCAGCTCCCAGATATGGCCCTTCCTGGAGCCTCAAAAGTCGCAACAAAAGAACCCGGCCTCGCCGGCGGATTGCTGCGATCCCGATGTGAACGGCGGTTATTGAAAAGCACTTCTGTTCTCATTAGAGTGCGAGGGTCCAGCGTGAGGGGCAGCAGAAATGCAGAAATTCACACGCCGAGCCGCTAGTTTATCGGCTCGGATTTGTAGACGCCCCACATGCCGGTGCGTTCGATCCAGCCGCTGACGCCGGCCGCCCTGACCCGGCACCAGTCGCCCGTACAGGAGCGGATTTCGCCCACCACCTCGGGCTCGAGCTTGGCGACGACCTCGGCCGAGGTTGCCGGCGTCTTGTGCAGGGCGGCAGGCTTGGCCGCGATGATGAAGGAGCGCTTGCCGCTCAGCAGGCTCTGATGGACCCAGCCGCTCGCCCCCTGCCAATCGCGGATTTTCCGCCAATTCTCGAACTCGGCGACGATCTCGACCGGCATGCTCTTGCGCTTGAAGACCCAGTCGACCGGGTAGCGCGAACCGGGGCCGGTGCGGACATTGACCTCGTCGGACCTGAGCGAGGCGAAGCGGGGAATCGGCAGGCCCGAGCCCTTCCGTTGCTGGGCGCTGGTCGACTTGTCGCCGGCCTGCGGGGCGGCCGCCACGGGCAGGCCGAAGGCCGCCAATGCGACGAAGCTAGCCCAAAGCCGGACCGACGATCGGATTCCCATCGACGCCTATATACCTCAAATCTCCGCGTCGGGCGACAACCACTTGAAAGAATGGGATTTTTCGTCCCAGGGTGCGTAATGTCCGATGGCTGGACAAGGCGCGCTTTGTATTGCTAATCGGGCTCATCCCCTGACGCGCCAGCCGGTCCCGATTACATGCCGACAAGTTCCAAGAAAAAGCCGCTGGTAATCGTCACCCGGAAGCTGCCGGATGCGATCGAGACCCGGTTGATGGAGCTGTTCGATACGCGGCTCAACGCCGACGACAAGCCGCTGAGCTCGACCCAGCTCGTCGAGGCGGTGAAGACGGCCGATGTGCTGGTGCCCACGGTGACCGACCGCATCGACAGCCGTGTGCTGGCGCAGGCTGGGCCGCGGCTGAAGCTGATC
>JAEZHS010000305.1 GCA_023436825.1 Pseudomonadota bacterium
GCTGAAGCCCGCGATGGTGGCGATCGACACCGGCGGCAAGGCGGGCTCGACCGAGAAGGCCTATGCCTTCGGCCGCTGGCTACGCCGTCACCGGCCCGACCTGTTGCGCCGCGTGATGTTTATTAAGGGCGCATCGTCTGTGTCGGCTGCGAGCCAGGTGCGCGTGTGGCGCGCGCAATGGGACCCCAAGACGGCAGAGCGCAAGCCCGGCGCGACGAAGAAGCCGCTGAGCCGCGCCGGCGTCGATTTGTGGCTGCTGGCGACCGACCTCTTGAAGGACGCCGTCGCCAACCGCCTGCGCCGCGCGATGAAGGCCAAGGGCCAGCGGTGCGAAGGTGCGCTGCACGTCTCGCGGCACCTGCCGCCGGCGACGTTCGAGCAGCTCTGCGCTGAATCGCGCGATGAGGACGGGCATTGGCAGAACGAACGCCGCGTCGCCAACGAAGGTTGGGACCTCGCGGTCTACTGCCACGCCGCGTGGATCCGGCTCGGCGGCGAGCGCATCGACTGGGCCCGGCCGCCGACCTTCGCCGTGGTCGCCAAGGCGTCGGTGCAGTTGCCGACGATCGACAAACCCGCGCCCGCGCCGCCGCCACCGCGGCGACGGGCGAGCCTGTTCCGCTTCGGCGGACGTCTTTGAGGGAACCATGGCTGCACTGGACGGCATCACGCTCGAGCAGGCGCAGGCCAATCTCGACGCCTGGGTGAAGTGCTCGCTCAAGGTGGCGGCAAACCAGTCGTACACAATGCAGATCGACGGCAGCGAGCGCGTCTTCACCCGCGCCAATGCCGAGCACATCGACAAGATGATCGACTATTGGCAGGGCAAGGTGCGCGCCATCACGGCCGCCGCCGCGAATGGCGGGCAGCGCCGCGGCATCCGCGTGACCCGGGGCCTGCCCTCATGGTGAAGCGCGCGCTGGCCCGCATGCTGCTGCCCAGCCTCAAGGTCTGGGCGGGCTACGGCAGCGGCGGCTATACCGGCGGCGGCAGCCGCGGCTCGCTCGCGACCTTCCTGCCGCGCGCCGGCGGGCCGCGGTCGGACGCGATCCCGTCTCTGCCCAACCTGCGGGCGCGCAGCCGGGACCTCGACCGCAACAGCCCGCTTGCCACCGGCACGCTCGCGACCGTCACCACCAACGTGGTCGGCACCGGCATCTTCCCGATGGCGCGGCTCGACCCGATCCGGCTCGGCCTGGGGCCGGACAAGGCCGCGCAGATCGAGCTCGACCTCGGCTTCGAGTTCGACCTGTGGGCCGACGCCATCACGGCCGACGACACGCTCGAGCAGGACTTCTGGGGTCTGCAGGAGCTGGCGCTGCGCTCGCAGCTCTTGAGCGGCGATTGCTTCTCGGTGCCGCGCTACGACACCCGCGGCGCGTCGCCCTACGAGCTCGGCATCGAGCTGATCGAGGCCGACCGCTGCTGCAACCCGACCGGCAAGATGGACGGCAGCATCATGCCGGGCGGCGCCGAGCTGATCGCCGGCGTCGAGGTCGACCAGCGCGGCCGCGCCGTCGCCTACTGGTTCAGCGATCGCCACCCGGGTGAGGCGCTGCGCCGCTCGCTGCGCTGGCAGCGCCTGCCGGCATGGGGGCCGGGCGGCAACCGCGCGGTGTTCCATCACTTCCGCCGCCTGCGGCCCGGCCAGACGCGCGGTATCCCGTACTTCGCGCCGGTCATCAGCCTGTTCAAGGATCTCGGCCGCTACACCGACGCCGAGATCATGGCCGCGGTGCTGTCGGCCTGCTTCGCGTTGTCGACCACGGACGAGGCCGGAGACGGCGCCGACGTGCATGGCGCCGCCGATGCCGACGAGGTGCCGTCGGGCAACGGCGTCTCCGACCGCCTGCGCTTCTTCGAGCCCGGCCTGATGGCCAACCTCGCGGACCGGCAGAAGATCGATTCCTTCCTGCCCAACCGGCCGAACCAGGCGTTCGATCCGTTCGTGCTCGCCATGCTGCGCCAGGTCGGCGTCGCGCTCGAGCTGCCCTACGAGGTGCTGGTCAAGCACTTCACCGCCTCCTACTCGGCGGCGCGCGCCGCGCTGCTCGAGGCGTGGAAGATGTTCCGCATGCGCCGCGCCTGGCTCGCGGCGTCGTTCTGCCAGCCGTACTACGAGCGCTGGCTGGTCGAGGCCTCGGCGCTCGGCCGGCCCGGCGTGCCCGACGTGTTCGGCGACTACGGCCGCTTCCGCGCCTGGTCGGCGTGCGAGTGGATCGGTCCGTCGCCCGGCCAGATCGACGAGCTGAAGGAGGCGCAGGCCGCCAAGCTGCGCGTCGACGAGGAGTTCTCCACGCGCGAGGAGGAGACGGCGCGACTGACCGGCGGCGACTGGCGGCAGAAGCATCGCCAGCGCGTGATCGAAGAGCGGCTGCGCCGGCAGGACGGCACGATCGCCGTGCCGTCGGCTGGCGTGCCCGCCGACAACGCGCAGCAGGATCCGCCGCAGAACCCGGACCAGAAGGAGGCCGCGTGACCGACCACGTACCGCTGCGCGTCCTCGACGCGCTGCTGACCCAGCAGTGGGCCATGCAGGAGGACTACCTGCGCGCCATGGTCGAGGTGGTGAACCGCGACCACGGTCCCGCGCTCGAGGCGCTGGCGGCGCGACGCGACAAGCCGCTCGACAACACTCATCGCACGACGGTGCGCGAGGGCGTCGCCATCGTGCCCGTCGTCGGGCCGCTGTTCCGCTACGCCAACCTGTTCACCATGCTGAGCGGCGCCAGCTCGCTCGGCACGCTCGCCACCGACTTCCAGGCCGCGCTCGACGATCGGTCGGTGCGCGCCATCCTGCTGAACGTCGACAGCCCCGGTGGCGAGGTCAACGGCATCGCCGAAATGGCGTCGATGGTCATGGCCGCGCGCGGCCGCAAGAAGATCGCGGCGCACATCGGCCATTCCGGCGCCTCGGGGGCCTACTGGATCGCCTCGGCGGCCGAGCTGGTCACTGCCGCGCCGACCGCTCTGGTCGGCTCGGTGGGCGCCGTCATGACCATTCGCGACACGCGCAAGATCGACGAGGCGCGCGGCATCCGCACGATCGAGATCGTGTCCAGCCAGTCGCCCGACAAGCGCGTCGATCCCGCGACCGATGCCGGCGTCGCCAAGCTGCAGCTGGTGGTCGACCGCATCGCCGAAGAGTTCGTGACTGCCGTCGCCCGCCAGCGCGGCGTCACGCCTGAGAAAGTCCTCGCCGACTTCGGCAAGGGCGGCCTGCTGGTCGGGGCGGACGCCGCCCGCGCCGGCATGGTCGACGGTGTGTCGACCTTCGAGAGCGTGTTGGCGTCGCTTGTTGCAGAGACCACGGGAGGCGGCGACCAGCGCCGGTCCTTCTTCACCTTCAGCACGGAGAAAGAGATGACTGTGATCACGACGGTGGCCGCGCTGCGGGCCGCCTATCCCGACCTCGTCGCCCAGATCGAGAAGGACGCCGCCACCACGGCGCGCGCCGAGGGCGAGACTGCCGGCAAGGCCGCAGGCATCGCCGAGGGCGAGAAGGCGGGCAAGGCCGCCGGCTTCGTCGAGGGCGCCACCGCCGAGCGTGCGCGCGTCGCCGGCATCCAGGCGCACCAGGTGCCGGGCACCGAGAAGCTGGTCGCCGAGATGGTGGCCGACGGCAAGACCACGCCCGACCAGGCCGCCGCGCGCATCCTGGGCGAGGTGAGGGCGCAGGGCCCGCGCGCGCTCGCCGCGTTGAAGACCGACGAGCCGCCGAAGACCGGCAGCGGCGCGACGGCGTCCGGCGGCGGCAGTGCTGACCTGTCCGCTTACGACAAGGGCCGCGTCATCGCCCTGCGCGCCAAGGGCAAAGAGGCGGCGGCGTAAGGCCGCCTCGGTTCCCCTCCCGCAACTCTTTCAAAGGACGTTCCCATGGAAACCGCTACCTACGATCCCAACGGCCTGATGGCCGGCGACGAGGCGCCGCTGCAGCGTGCGATCACGCTGATCTCGGGCCAGAACCTGGCGCGCGGCGCGCTGCTCGGCCGCGTCACCGTCGGCTCCGCGAGCTCGGCCGCCAAGGCCGGCGGCAACACCGGCGGCGGCACGCTGACGCTCGACGGCACCACGCCGGTGCTGGCCGGCGCGAAGTCCGGCGTCTACACCGTGCGCTGCATCGCCGCCGCGAGCAACGCCGGCACCTTCCGGGTCGAGGATCCCGACGGCTTCGTCCTGGGCGACGTCGAGGTCGGCGCGACCTTCGCCGACGACATCAAGTTCGTTCTCGCCGATGTCGGCACCGACTTCGCCGTCGGCGACGGCTTCGATGTCACCGTCGCAGCCGCCGACAAGTACAAGCTGTCGCTGTCTGCCGCGACCGACGGCTCGCAGGTCCCGGCCGCCGTGCTGGCGATCGACTGCGACGCCAGCCTCGCCGACAAGAGCACCACCGCCTTCTTCAGCGGCGAGTTCAACGGCGCGAAGATGACCTTCGGCGCCGGCCACACGGCATCGAGCGTGGAGGCGACCTTCCGGAAGGCGGGTGTGCCCATTGCAGTCAGGACGCTGCCCTAAGAAGGCGACGTCGCCCCCAACCCCCCTTCCTGAGAGGCTTCTATGAATCTCTACGACACCCAGACCCTGCTCGGCATGATCGACGCGCTCGACACGCCGCGCCGCTTCATGTTCGACTTGTACTTCAGCGCGGCGACGATCACCTTCGACACCGAGGAGATCCTGTTCGACCGCATCACGGCGTCGCGGCGCATCGCGCCCTATGTCTCGCCGCGGGTGGCGGGCAAGGCGCAGAGCCTGCGCGGGGCGACCTCGCGCTCCTACCGGCCGGCCTACGTCAAGCCCAAGGCGGTTGTGAACCCCGCCGCCGCGCTGAAGCGCCGCCCGGGCGAGCGCATCGGCGGCGAGATGTCTCCGGCCGACCGCTTCGACCGCATCCTGGTGCAGGAGCTCGAGGACCAGGACCTGCAGATCACGCGCCGCGAGGAGCTGATGGCGATCGAGATCTTGCGGACCGGCAAGCTGGTCGCCGAGTCGGCCGAGTTCGACAAGCTCGAGCTCGACTTCGATCGCCCGGCCGGCCACACGGTCGGCCTCACCTCGACCGACCGCTGGGGCGAGAGCGGCGTCAAGCCGCTGGCCAACATCAAGACCTGGGCGCAGACCGTGCACAACAACAGCGGTGCGCATCCCGGCCTGGTCATCTTCGATCCGCTGGCGGCCGGCCTCTTCCTGGCCGACCCCGACCTGGCCGCCATCCTCGACAATCGCCGCCAGGCCGACGGCAGCATGCAGCTCGCCGGCGCCGTCACCGGCGCGCAGGGCACCGAGGCGGTGCGGCTGGGCGCCATCGGCCAGTTCGAGTTCTGGCAGTACCAGCAGACCTACAAGGACGATTCCGGCGCCACCCAGAAGATGATGCCGGACTACACGGTCATCATGGGCTCGCCCGCCGGCTTCGAGGGCTATGCCTGCTACGGCGCCATCCAGGACGTCGACGCCCTGCAGGCCATGCCGCGCTTCCCCAAGATGTGGACGGAGAACGATCCGTCCGTCGCCATGGTGATGACGCAGTCGGCGCCGCTGCCGGTGCCGGCGCGGGTCGATACGTCGTTCTGCGCGACCGTGCGGTAACCCGGACCGACCCGCCACTCTGGCGCGCTGAGGGCGCAGTTTACTGCGCCCCGCGACGCGCACTCCCGGCCTTTGGCCGGGAGTTGATGACTCTTGAAAATCCCCTCTGACTGACCAGGAGCCCCGCAATGGCGTCCTATGTGAAGTTCCAGCCGTTCGTCGAGAACGTGTCCGAGAAGGTCCACAATCTCGGCGCCGATACGCTGAAGATCGCGCTGAGCAACACCGCGCCCAACGCGACCGACGCGACCTTCTCGCAGATCACCGAGATCTCGGCGGGCAACGGCTATACCGCGGGCGGCACCGCCGCCTCGATCTCGTCCTCGGCGCAGTCGTCTGGCACCTACAAGCTGGTGCTGGCCGACGTGGTGTTCACCGCGTCCGGCGGCACCATCGGGCCGTTCCGCTACGTCATCCTCTACAACGACACGCCGACCTCGCCGGCCGATCCGCTGATCGCCTACTGGGATTACGGCTCGTCGATCACGCTCAACTCGGGCGAGACCTTCACCGCCGACATGGATGCCACCGCCGGCGTGCTGACTCTCGCCTAAGCGGTGCCGGCGCCGCCGCGCGGCGCTGGCGTCCTTTTCACCATCAAGCAGTGAGGATCCCGCCATGGGTATCAAAGACGACTGGCTCGCCGACTTCTGGAAGACCAAGGATGCGATCGACGCGCTCGACAAGAAGCTCGAGCCGATGATCGCCGCACGCGACAAGCTGCAGGCCGAGTTCGAGCCCAAGCTGCGTGACATGAACCAGGCGATCATGGAAGCCAAGGAGCCGCGCTACGAGCTGGCGCAGAAGCTCGCCATGCTCGCCAAGGCGCTGGGCGACAAGGTCGGCGAGCGGCCGTAGGGGAGGGCAAGACGATGGCCCTCTCCGTAGAAAAAGGCGAGCAGGCCGGCAGGCTCGCTGCCGCGATCCGATCGGCGGACGAAGCGCTTTCCGGCTTGAACACGAGGATCTCCGAAGGTGCGCAGATCACGAGCATGATCGCGCAGCTTGCGAACGGAAACACGGTGCGCGCCGAGATGCTGATGACTGCCGAGGAATCGGCCGAGGTCTTCACGGCCGTTCGCACCATCGTTCAGGCCAAGCGCAACGCGCTCGCGAACGCCCTGGCCGCCATCAACTGATTCCGACGGGAGCAAATCCACCATGGCAATGTTTTCCGTCGCGATCTCTGACGTCGCCGTGACCCTCGTACAGGACGTCTTCCACCTCAAAGCCGGGTCTACACGACCGATCATCATTCACGGTCTGGAGCTCGAGCAGAAGGGCCTCACCGCTGCCGAGGCGCTGGCCGTCAAGCTGAAGCGACATACCGCGACGGTGACGCAGGGCAGCGGCGGCAGCACGCCAACCCCGGCCGTGCTCGCTGGCGGGTCGGCATCGTCCGGCGTGACGGCGCACGCCAACGACACCACGCGCGCCTCGGCGGGCACCATCACGACCCTGTTCGGCAAGACGTTTCAGTTGCTGAACGGCCTGATCTGGCTGCCGACTCCGGAAATCCGGCCGATCATCGATCCGGCGACCGGCTTCATCGTCGAGCTGGCGACCGCCCCGTCCGCGAGCATGAACCTCTCGGGCTGGATCGTTTACGAGGAAGTCGGGCTCTAGCCGTGGCCAATCGTTACTGGCGCGGCGGGACCGGCACATGGGACCTCACCGACACCTCGCACTGGTCGACCACCAGCGGCGGGGCGGGCGGCGCGAGCGTTCCCACGAATGCCGATGCCGTCATCTTCGACAACAACTCGGGCACCGGAACGACAACCGTTAACGATTCCGTCGTCTGTGCCTCGCTGACGACGACCAGCTACAACGGCACCATCAGCATCGCCAACGGTCAGCGAATCACGGTAAGCGGCAATGTCACGATAGGCAGCGGCACGACTTGGACGGTCGGGGGCGGTCATGCGCTGACGATCGATGGCACCTGTACCCTGACGAGCAACGGCAAGAACCTCGGCATTGTCGAGAGTTTCGGCGTCGCGGTGACTCTCGCTGACGCGCTTACGGCGACCGGTTTCGGGTTGGGGTTCAGTCAATCTGGTGGGTCTTTCACCAGCGCGAATTTTGCGATCAACACCGACAAGTTCGTGGTCCTTTCCGGGTCAATCGACCTGGGCACGTCGACCGTGACCCTCACAGATGGCGATTTCGCCAATAACGCCGACGGCACTTCGACCACGGCGAGCGCCACGGTCAAGATGAACATAACCAACTCCGGCGGGCGGGAATTCGACGGCGGCGGATACTCCTACAGCAAGGTATGGATGACCGGCGCCGGAAGCGGCGCGCATTCCACGCGCGGCGACAACACCATCGGCGAGCTGCAAATCGACGCGCGCACCGGCGGTCGCGTCGTCAATTTCCGGCGCAGCACCACGAACACGATCACCACCATCACTTGCGCCGGGATGGCCGGCAACCTCACGACGCTGCAATCGAGCGTCGCTGGAACGCCGTTTACGCTGTCCAAGAGCTCGGGCGCCGTCGCAGTCGACTATTGCAACATCATCGACAGCACAGCCGCCGGCGGCGCGACGTTCAAAGCCACCCGTTCGATCGATGGCGGCGGCAACACCGGCTGGATTTTCGTGACAGCGGCAGGCGCTCCCCCACGCGCCGCACGGGCCACCTATCTGAGGATGTAACGCCATGGCGCGCATGGTCTTCCGGCCGCGGAGCCTGGTGCCGACGGTCAACCGCGCCGCGCGCCGCGTTCGGCCGATCGGCACGAGAAGGCTTGCGCTCGGCGCTGGCGCCTACACCTACACCGGCGTCGCCGTCACCCTGAAGATCGGCCGCGCCGTCATCGCCAATGCCGGCAGCTACGCGCTGAGTGGGCAGGCGGTGGCGCTGAAGACGGCCCGGCGCATCGCCTGCGACCCCGGCAGCTATGTCCTTACCGGCCAGCCGCTCGGCCTCACGGCAACGCGCACCATGGCCGCCAATGCCGGCGCCTACACGCTGACCGGCCGCGACGTCGGCCTGATCTACGGCGCGGGCTTCGGCATGGAGTCGGGCACCTATGTGCTGACCGGCCAGACCGTGACGTTGTCCTGGGTGCGGCCGCTGGCGCTCGACGCCGGCGCCTATGCCTACACCGGCCAGGCGGTGGCCTTCCCACGCACCTTCCGCCTCGAGGCGGGGACCGGCGCCTACACGCTCGCTGGCCAGACGGTCGCCTTGCGCACCACCCGCCCGATGTCGATGGGCCACGGCGCCTACACTCTCGCGATCCAGAACCTCAACGCACTCGCCACCTTCATCGGCACGCTGGGGGCGGGCGGCTATGCCTATGCCGGCAAGGACGTGATCTTGACCAAGACGCGGCCGATCGCCATGGCGACCGGCAACTATGCCCTGGGCGGCCAGCCGGTCGCGCTGCGCGCGGTGCGCACCATGGCCATGGCGGCCGGGTCCTACGTCTACACCGGCGAGGATGCGATCCTGCAGCGGACCTATCCGCTGCCGCTCGACACCGTCGCCTATGCGCTCGCCGGCCAGGCCGTCGGCCTCGCCGCGACGCGCACCGTTCCGCTCGGGGTCGGTGTCCATGTGCTGGCGGGCAAGCCGGTGGCGCTGCTGGCGGCGCGCACGCTGGGGCTTGGCGCCGGGGCTTATGCGCTGTCGGGCCAGGCGGTCGGCCTCACGGCGACCCGCACCCTGCCGCTGCTGGCCGGTGTCTATCTCTACACCGGCCGCGATCTCGGCGTGCTGGCGGCGCGGCTGCTGGCGCTCGGCGCCGGTGCCCACGACTACACCGGTCAGGCGATCGACCTGCGCGCCGTACGCACAATGGCGGTCGGCGCTGGCCCTTATCAGTTGGCCGGCCGGCCGGTGGCACTGACGGTCGGGCACGCGCTCGGTCTCGACGCCGGCGCATACGACCTGACAGGGAACGATGCCGTCCTGGTGCGCGGCAAGCAGCTGACCTTGGACGTGGGCCTGTTCGCGCTGGCGGGACAGGACGCAATCCTTCAAGCCGTGCGCTTCCTCGCGCTTGATGCTGGCGAGCATGTCTACACCGGCAACGACGTCGATCTGCTGCACACGCGGCCGATCGAGATCGGCGCCGGCACCTATGCGCTCAGCGGCCAGGATGTCGGCTTCTCACACCTGTTCAGGATCGCGCTCGACGGCGGCGCCTATGCCCTGACGGTCGGCGACCTGCGCACGGTCCGCGACCTGATCATGCCGCTCGATGCCGGCGCCTACGTGCTGACCGGCGGCGCCCTCCAGCGCATCGTCACGCGGCACGGCGCCGAGGATCTCGATGACCTGCTGGTCTTCTTCAATGAGGAGGAGTTCGGCGTCACAGCGACCTGGTCGCGCGGCGGAGTCGACCTGCTCGACGTGCCCGGGCTGTTCAATCGGCCGAGCAGCGACGACACCATGGGCGGGCAGGTGGCGTTCACCGCCACCAACCCGACCTTCGCCTGCCCGGCGATCCTGGTGCAGGGCATGCGCCAGGGCGACGGGCTCAAGGTCCGTGGCGCCGAGCTGCGCGTGCGGCAGGTAAGGCCGGACGGGACGGGCATCGCACGACTGACACTCGAGGCGGCATGACACACGTGAGGACCCTGCTTCGCCGCCGCGCCAAGGCGCTGCTGGACGGCATCGCCACCGTCTTCGTCGGCCGCACCTGGCC
>JAEZHS010000306.1 GCA_023436825.1 Pseudomonadota bacterium
CGGGGAAGATTCACTATGCCGCGGGTGCATGCCCGGTCACCTCGGACTGCTTCCGCTACCTTCTGGTTGTCGAGACTCAGAAAGGACGACGACCGGGCATGCGCTACAGCGATAGCATTCTGGGCCACATACTCAAGCCGATCTCGCGTCTGTGGTTCGACCGGCTTGTGGATCGCCAGAACGGGAACGCCTACGACAAGACGTTCACCAGCTGGAGCCACCTTGTGGCTCTGGTCTATGCCCAGCTGAGCGGCCTTTGCAGCCTGCGCAGCCTGACGGCGAGCTGGAACGCCAACAGCCATCATCACTACCATTTGGGGGTGAGCAAGCTGGCGCGCTCGACGCTGGGCGACGCCAACGAGCGTCGCCCGCCGTCGATCTTTCAGGAGACGTTTAAACATCTGTCGGGACAGGCCGATCGGCTGGGCCGCAAGGAGGGCAGCGAGATGGTGCGGCTGCTCGATAGCACGCCGATACCGCTGGGCCGGGTGGTTGACTGGGCCAAGGGCAACGGCCGCATCAGGGGGCTCAAGATGCATGTCGTCTACGACCCGGCGGCCGACAATCCGACCTTCGTCGACATCAGCCATGCCAACGTCAACGATATCGAGATCGGCCGGACAGTGCCACTCGAGGCCGGCTGCACCTACGTCTTCGACAAGGGCTATTGCCGATATGACTGGTGGATCAGCATCGATCAGGCCGGCGCCTGCTTCGTCACCCGTATGAAGACCTCGGCCCGCTTCCGGGCCCACACATGGCGGCCGGTCCCCCAAGCCCAAGGCGAAGGCTTCGCCATCCTCGACGATGCCGAGGTCAAGCTCATGAGCAAGGGCAACTCCAAGCTCGACATCCCAATGCGCCGTATCCGGCTCAGGCGCGACGATGGAACCAAGATCACCTTGCTCACCAACGACCTTGTCCGCTCCGCCGTCCAGATCGCCGCCCTCTACAAGGCACGCTGGCAGATCGAGCTCTTGTTCCGATGGATCAAGCAGCATCTCAAGATCAGGTCCTTCCTCGGCCATAACCAAAATGCCATCCGACTGCAGCTCCTCGCCGCAATGATTGCCTATCTGCTGTTGCGCATCGCCGCCCGACAAAGCTGCCTGCAGATCCCGCAAATCCGCTTCGCCGAGCTCATCGCCGCTCGCCTCCTAACGCGCGGCACCGTCGCCCTCATCGACAAGCCAAACCGATCAAACCCCGCCAGGGCTGCACCTCGAGGCTGCCCTAACCAAATGGCCTTCGCCTATGCTTAAATTTCCCCGGACACCCCTGCCCGTTAGGGGGAGAGGAACATGAGGAGGAAGGGTAAGAAAATAGGCGGGCTGCAGGGCGAGATGAGTTTGTACCAGCCCTGCCAAAACAGAGGTCGCGAAGCGGCTGGGTGAACCGCTAGTCTCGGTTCGCTCAAGAACGAGACCCCGAGGAAACTCCATGTGGCAGCCTAATGAACGCTATCCCGACGCGGCCGTGCGCGTGCTCGATCCGGCCTTCAACAGGTATCGGCTGCCGCTGGCGTCGGTCGAACGGCTCCATACGGGCTGCCGCTGGTCCGAGGGGCCCGTCTATTTCGGTGACGGCCGATACCTGCTGTGGAGCGACATTCCCAACAACCGCGTGCTGCGCTGGGACGAGGAATCGGGCAACGTCACGATCTTCCGCAAGCCCTCCAACAACGCCAATGGCCATACGCGCGACCGCCGCGGCCGCCTCGTCGCCTGCGAGCACGATGCGCGCCGCGTCGTGCGCTTCGAATACGATGGGGCGATCACGGTGCTGGCCGATTCCTACAACGGCAAGCCGCTCAATTCGCCCAACGACGTCGTCGTGAAGTCGGACGGCTCGGTGTGGTTCACCGATCCCACGTTCGGCATCCTGGGCTACTACGAGGGCCACAAGGCCGAGAGCGAGAACAAGCCCGCCGTCTACCGCCTCGACGCCGCGACCGGCAAGCTCACGATGGTGGCCGACGACATCCCCGGTCCAAACGGCCTCGCCTTTTCACCCGACGAGAAGAAGCTCTATGTCGTGGCGTCGCGCGCCGAGCCGCGCCGCCAGATCCTCAGCTACGACGTCACCAACGACGGCAACGCGCTCGGCAAGGGCTCGGTGCTGATCGATGCGGGCCCGGGCGGCTCGCCTGACGGGTTCCGCGTCGACGTCGACGGCAACCTGTGGTGCGGCTGGGGCATGGGTTCGCCCGAGCTCGACGGCGTGCGCGTGTTCGACGCCACGGGCAAGCCGATCGGCCACATCGAGCTGCCGGAGCGCTGCGCCAACCTCTGCTTCGGCGGCCGCTACCGCAACCGCCTGTTCATGGCGGCGAGCCATTCGCTCTACGCCCTCTACGTCAACACCCAGGGCGTGGCCGGCGGCTGAAAACGCAACCTGACACGGCAACTCATAAGAAAAATGCGTGGTATCGATTCGAGTTACGCTTGGTGGCGCCTGGCCGCCAGCGTCGCGTTGAGCACGATCGGCGGCATCGGCATGTGGTCTCTGACCGTGGCGATCCCGGCCGTGCAGGCCGATTTCGGCATCACCCGCGCCGATATCTCCTTCGCCTACACCATGAACACGCTGGGCTTCTTCGCCGGCGGCGTGATCGTGGGCCGGATCGTCGACCGGCGCGGCATCGTCGTCGCCTCGATCCTGAGCGCGATCGGCCTGTCGCTGGGTTTCGCCCTGGCGCCCCTCACCTCCTCGTTGATTCTCTTCTCGGCCGCCCAGGTGCTGATCGGCTTCAGCGCAGCCGCCACCTTCGCCCCGCTGGTCGCCGACATCTCGCACTGGTTCGAGAAGCGCCGCGGTGTCGCCGTCGCCATCGCCGCCTCGGGCAACTACTTCGCCGGCACCATCTGGCCGTCGATCATCGAACGCATCATCCACGACCATGGCTGGCGCACGATGTTCTGGTCGGCTGCCATCTTCTGCCTGGTGGCGATGATTCCCCTGGCGCTCACCCTGAAGCGCCGGCCGCCGGACCACGAAGAGAGCGCGATCACCAAGGTGGCGCGCCGCTCGCAGGCCGCACTCGGCCTGTCGCCCAACGCGCTGCAGGGATTGATCGCCATCATGGGCATCGGCTGCTGCGTCGCCATGTCGATGCCGCAGGTCCATATCGTGGCCTACTGCGCCGACCTGGGGTACGGCGTGGCGCGCGGGGCCGAGATGCTGTCGTTGATGCTGGGCTTCGGCATCGTGAGCCGCATCGCCTCCGGCTGGGTCGCCGACAAGGGCGGCGGCGTCATGACCTTGCTGATCGGCTCCGCCCTGCAAGGCATCGCCCTCGCCTTCTACCTGATCGACGACGGGCTCACGTCGCTTTACATCGCCTCGGCCCTGTTCGGCCTGTTCCAGGGCGGCATCGTGCCCTCCTACGCCATCATCGTGCGCGAATACTTCCCGCCCAGCGAGGCGGCGACGCGCGTCAGCCTCGCCATCTCCTCGACCCTGATCGGCATGGCCCTGGGCGGCTGGATGGGCGGCGTGCTGTTCGACTGGACGGGGTCCTATCGCGCGGCTTTCTTGAATGGTATCGCCTGGAACGTCATGACCGTCCTCATCGCCTGGTGGCTGCTGGTGCGCCAGACGCGACGTGCGGCGGCCGCCTGAAAGGACACACCATGCGCATCGTCGCCATCCGCGACATCGTCTCGCCGATCCGCTCCAACATCGCCAACGCCTACATCGACTTCAGCCAGATGACGGCGAGCGTCGTGGCGATCGAGACCGACCTCGAGGTCGAGGGCAAGCCGGTGATCGGCTACGGCTTCAACTCCAACGGCCGCTACGCCCAGAAGGGCCTTTTAGGCGAACGGTTCATCCCGCGCCTGAAGCAGGCTAGCCCTGAGTCGCTGCTCGATGCCGAGGGCCTGCTCGATCCCGCCAGGTGCTGGACCGCGATGATGGCCAACGAGAAGCCGGGCGGCCATGGCGAGCGTTCGGTCGCAGTGGGCGTGCTCGACATGGCGCTGTGGGATGCCGTGGCCAAGGCCAAGCGCGTACCGCTCTGGAAGCTTCTGGCCGACCGCTACAACGACGGAAAATACGACGACAGGGCCTGGGTCTATGCGGCCGGCGGCTACTACTATCCCGGCAAGGATCTGGACGGGCTGCGGGACGAGATGAAGCACTACCTCGACCTCGGCTATTCCTGCGTGAAGATGAAGGTGGGCGGCGTGCCGCTCGGCGACGACATCAAGCGCATCGAGGCGGTGCTGAAGATCGTCGGCGCCGGCGACCGGCTGGCCGTCGACGTCAACGGCAAGTTCGACCTGCCGACGGCGATCGCGTTCGGCAACGCGATCAAGGACTACGGCCTGCGCTGGTACGAGGAGCCGCTCGATCCGCTCGACTACCTGGCGCATGCCGCGCTTGCCACCCAGTACGCTCCGCCGCTCGCCACCGGCGAGAACCTGTTCTCCATGCAGGACGCCCGCAACCTCGTGCGGCACGGCGGCCTCAGGCCCGACCGCGACATCCTGCAGTACGATCCGGCCCTGTCCTACGGCCTGGTCGAGTACCTGCGCACCATCGACATGCTGAAGGCCCACGGCTGGTCGCCGCGCCGCTGCGTGCCGCACGGCGGCCACCAGTTCGCGCTGAACATCGCCGTCGGCCTGCAATGCGGCGGCAACGAATCCTATCCGCAGGTCTTTGCACCGTTCGGCGGCTTCGCCGACGACTGCCCGGTCGTCGACGGTCGCGTGGCGATGCCCGACACGCCGGGTATCGGCTTCGAGCGCAAGGCCGATCTGTGGGCGATCATGAAAGCCGTGTAGCGGCTGGCGCTTCGGCGCGTGTATTGCTGCGACCGCCATCATGGGTCTGATAGCGGTCGTCCTGCGGGATGCCCTCGCACGCGGTGAGGATCAGGGTAGCGAGCAGCACGACGACGATCGCGACCTGGCGGACGATCATGAAAGTCGTCCCGTCGACGGTGTGGACATCTCGGCGCGGAAATTGTCCCAGCCACCGCCGTGGGTCTGATAGCGGCCGTCCTTGGGCAGATTCGAGCATCCGGCGACAACCAAGATCACGAGGATGAGTGCGGTCCTCACGCCGCCGATCCCGGGAGCGGCATCGCCATCGGCGTCTCGGCGCGGAAGTTCTCCCAACCGCCGCCACGGCTGCCCCTCGGCGAATTGTCGGCGCCGCCGGTCGTGCCGGTCGATGTACAACCCACCGTCAATGCCGCAGCGAGGACCACGGCCAGAACGAAGCGAAAGTCAGTCATGGCAATGACATGTGGGCATTTCACTCCGGCTTCAACAGGCCCGACTTCACAAGTTCGCTAACGCCCATCTCCATATCCCTCAGGTGCGCTGCGAATTCGGCGCGAGTCGTGGGCCGCACTTCGGCGCCGAGATCGACCAGCTTGCGCGCGACTTCCGCATCCTTGAGCGATGCCACGACCGCGGCGTTGAGCACGTCGAGTGCCGCCGGCGGCGTCTCGGCACGGGCCACCAGCCCGGCCGTCGTGCCGCCGTCGAACGGCTGGCTGCCGATATCCTTCAGGCTTGGTACGGCGGGCAGCTGCCCGATGCGATCGCCGCTGAGCGCCAGCAGCGGACGGAGCTTGCCTGCCTTGACATGCGGCAGCGAGGTCGTGAGCTGGTCGGCATAAAGATCGATCTGGCCCGCCATCAGGTCGGCGAGGCCCGGACCGGACCCCTTGTAGGGTATGACGTTGAACTTCACGTTCTCGTTCACCTGCAGGCGCAGGATGGCAATGTGGTTGGTCGTGCCGTTGCCCGGATGGCCGATGCTGACCGTGCCGGGTTTCGCCTTCGCCTCGGCGAGCGCGCTCTTGATGTCGGCGAAGCGGCTGTCGGCTCTGGTGAAGACCAGTGTCGGCACGGTGGTCAGCAGGCTGATCGGCGCGAACAGCGGCACCATCGGCGGCTTGCCCGCCATGTAGGGCGCGATCCACATCACGCTGACGCTGCTCATCACGACGGTGTAGCCGTCGGCCGGTGCCGCGACCGCCGCCTCCAGGCCGATCACGCCGCCGGCGCCCGGCCGATTGTCCGCCAGCACTGTCTGTCCGAGCTTCTTCCCCATGACGTCGCCGACCAGGCGAGACGTGACGTCGTAATTGCCGCCGGGCGCGAACGGAATGATCCAGCGCACCGGCTTGCCGGGAAAAGTCTGTGCCCAGGCCGGCATGGCCGTCAGGGCAACGCCCGCTGCGAAAAGTTCCCTGCGTCTCATTCGCATGTCGCTCCCCTCCCGCCGTTATCTGAAAGATTGCAATGTCGCAGCGGTCACGCCAAATCGAATGAGCAACCATGCAACCGCGGAGAGAAACGGGCGATGCCTGAACATCAGACACCGCTGATCGCCACTATTGCCGCGGGTCTGATGCTCGCTTTCGTCCTCGGATTGATCGCCCACCGGCTGCGCGTGCAGCCCCTGGTCGGCTACCTGCTGGCGGGCGTCGTGGTCGGTCCCTACACACCGGGCATCGAAGCCGATCCGGCGCTTGCCGCGGAGCTGGCCGAGATCGGCGTCATCCTGCTGATGTTCGGCGTCGGCCTGCATTTCTCGATGAAGGACCTGATGTCGGTCGCCCGCATCGCCGTGCCGGGCGCGATCGGCCAGATCGCCGTCGCCACGCTGATGGGCGCCGGGTTGTCGTGGGCGCTGGGCTGGTCGCCCATGGCGGGCTTCGTCTTCGGCCTGGCGTTGTCGGTCGCCAGCACGGTCGTTCTGGTGCGTGCCCTGCAGGATCATCGCATCCTCGAGACGGCGCGCGGACGCATCGCGGTGGGCTGGCTGATCGTCGAGGATCTCGCCATGGTGCTGGCGCTGGTGCTGCTGCCGGCGCTCGCGACCGTGACGGCGGGCAATGGCGTTCCCGCCAGCCGCATCGTCTTCTACCTCCTGGTCACGCTGGCCAAGGTGTCGGTGTTCATGGCGATCATGCTGATCGTCGGCCGGCGCGTGATCCCGTGGCTGATGCACCATACGGCGCACACCGGCTCGCGCGAGCTGTTCCGGCTCGCCGTCTACGCCATTGCGCTCGGCGTCGCCTTCGGCGCAGCCAAGCTGTTCGGCGTGTCGTTCGCGCTCGGCGCCTTCTTCGCCGGCATGGTGATGGGCGAGAGCTATCTCAGCCAGCAGGCCACCGAGGAGGCGATGCCGCTGCGCGACGCCTTCGCCGTGTTGTTCTTCGTCTCCGTCGGCATGCTCCTGAACCCGATGGTATTCGTCGACGCGCCGCTCGCCCTGCTGGCCACGGTCGCCATCATCGTGATCGGCAAGTCCGTCGCCGCCTACCTCATCGTCCGCGCCTTCCGCCATTCCAACTCGACCGCACTGACCATCGCGGCGAGCCTCGCCCAGATCGGCGAGTTCTCCTTCATCCTGATCGGCCTCGGCATGGAGCTCAATATGGTGCCGAGGGAGGCGCGCGACCTCGTGCTCGCAGGGGCGATCATCTCGATCGTGCTCAACCCGCTGGCTTTCCTGGCGATGGAACGGCTGAGGCGCGGACGGCCCGCCACCGCGCCGACCGACGGGGCTGCGCAGCCTGAACCGGTCGGCACGCTCCAGCCAACCGGCCTCAGCGGCCATGACGTCCTGATCGGCTACGGTCGCGTCGGCTCGCTGATCGGCAGGGCGCTTGCCCAAGGAGAGAAGATACTGGTGATCGAGACCAGCGATGAGGGGGCTGAAAAGGCCCGACTGGACGGCGCCGAGGTGATCACGGGCAATGCGGCCGATCCCGCGATACTCGCCGCCGCCAACGTCGCCGGCGCTCGGCGCCTGTTCGTCACCATTCCCGAGGCATTCGAGGCCGGCCAGGCCGTCCAGCAGGCGCGCGCCGCCAATCCGGCGCTCGACATCCTCGCCCGCGCCCATTCGAACGCCGCCGTCGATCACTTGAGCAAGCTCGGCGCCAACCTGGTCGTGCTGGGCGAGTCCGAGATCGCCGACCGCATGCTCGAGCGGGCGCAGGACAATACAGCTCCAAGGCCCCGTCATCCCGACCGGAGCCGAGCGTAGCGAGGCGGAGTGGAGGCACCCGTTCTTGTTGATGCGACGACAAGAAAAGGTCCCTCGACTGCGCCGCCCTTCGGGCGGCTCCGCTCGGGATGACGTGAACCAGGCCTGCCATCGATCAAAGTGTCTTCAGAAACTCCAGCAGCGCACCTTTGTCAGCCTCCGGCAGCGCGGTGCCGTAGAGGTGGCCGGTATTGGCATTGCCGGGTCGATCTGTATCGAACAGGCGGCCCATCGCCTTGCTGTCGGGGCCGTCACTGACGAAACCGACGCGCTGCTGGTCATAGACGTCGTATCCCACATGGAACGTCTTCGGGCGATCGGCCGGAGCGCGCAGCAGGTCGGCCAGCGTCGGCACCGAGCCGTTGTGAAGATACGGCGCGCGCGTCCACAGCCCGTCCAGCGCCTGGGCGACGTAGCCGCTGGTCTTTCGGAAGTGCGAGTAGCGCCAATCGTAGTCGCTGAGCCCGTTGAAGCCGTCGCGTGCCTGGACCGTCCATGAGTCGAGGCGATTGCGGTCGGTCCCGACCTGCGCGATGGGGATCGGTTGCCCGGTCTTGCTACCGCCGAAGGCGTGGCAGTCGGCACAATGGTCGCGGAACACCGCACTGCCGCGCTCGGCAAGCGCCTTGTCGATCGCGAACGGATACGCGGGCGGCTCCAGCACTCCCACCCATTTCTGCAGCCGCGCCAGGCCGACCCGGTTGATCGAATCGTTGCTGGCGCCGTTGCCGATGCCCGAGTTGAGAAAGATCTCCGTCAAGGAGGTGTTCAGGCCATCGCGATGCAGGCCGAAATTCGTCCGCCGATTCCAGTTCCACAACGGCACCATGCGTGCCGCACCGATGGTCCCGTCCCACGGCAGGTGAACGAGCTGCACCTTGGCCGGATTGAACGGATCCACCCGGCCCGGCCCCCAGTCGGGCACGGTATCCATCCACCAGAGCTGGCGCTTCTGCTCGCGCAGGCCGCTCTGCAGCTGCGGGATGATGAGGAAGCGCAGCAGGAGCCGATCGATCGGCGAGACCGCCTGTCTGAGCTCGATCGCGGGAATCAGCACCTCGGGGGTGAAGCGCTCATCGTTCGCCGCGGCGAACAGGAAGCGGAAATACCGTTGCAGATCGAGCGTGCTGTTGGGGGCTCCGACCAGGATCTGTCGTGGCGCCGCGGCGTGCTCACGCACGCTGCCGATGTGGCAAAGACCACAATTCAGGCCGACGCGAGGAAAACCGACGGTCTGCACCGGCAGGCCGATCGGCATCGTCTGGCCCGGTTCCTGCACGAATCCAAAGGCGGCATAGCCGCCGGGACCGCCAACCAGGTCTCCGAACACCTCGGGCAGCACGGTCCACACTGCGTACGGCAAGCCGCTTGCCGCCTCCACGCCCACCGATCCGTACTTGAAGTACTCGACGTCCGACAGGTAGGGCCGCGGCTCCTCGCGTAGCAGCTTGTACCAGCCGACGGCGCCCAGCAGCACCACGACCGCCAGCACGCCGGCAATCCAGCGGATGCGCGGCGTGAAACGCTTCATCAGGCCGGCACCGGCGAAACGGCCTCGGCATCGCGCCGCAGGCGGATCAGCAGGATGAGCTGGATGATGCCGAACGTTGCGTCGCCAATGCCCAGCTTGAGGAAGCCCTCCGGCATGTAGCCCAGCCAGACGCCGATGAAGAACGTGCTGGCCGGCACCAGGCGCCCGACCACCAGCAGCCAGGCGTTCGCCTCGTAGCGCAGCGGATCGTGCGCCGCCGGGATGTAGAAGCAGCTCAGGATGATCAGCAGGACCGAGTAGTTGTAGACCCAGATCGTCGAGACGACGCCACCCAGCCCGAACAGGTCGAGGAGCTTGCCGGTGTCGAAGAAGATCGCCCATGCCGCGAAAGTCCAGTTCGCGAGCACGCCGAGCCAGACCACGATCGTGAACAGCCGGAAGTTGATCGACATGGCTTTCATCCCCTGCTCATCCGCTAAAGCGTCTTGAGGTATTCCAGCAGCGCCCGTCGGTCCGCGTCGGAGAGATCGGTGCCGTACACGTGGCCGCCATTGCCGTTGCCTTTGCGCGTCGTGTCGAACTTGACGAACTTGCGCCCCCCTTCGGCGGGATCGTCGCTCACGAAACCGACGCGCCCTTGGTCGTAGATGTCGTTGCCGGTGTAGAAGGTCTCCCTGCGCTGGCCCGGCGCCTTCAGCAGCTCGTCGAGCGACGGCACCGACCCGTTGTGCAGGTAGGGCGCGCGTACCCAGATACCCTGCAGCGGATGACTGGCGTAGCCGCCGCTCGCGCGGAAGCGATGGAAGGCCCAGGGCTGACCGCGGCCGATCGTGTTCATGCGGTCGGCCATCGCCTTGTCGAAGGCGAGGCTGCGCTCGGGATCGGTGCCGATTTTCGCCAGCGGAACCACGGCGCCGAAGTGCTCGCCGGACGGCTCGTGGCAGGACGCGCAGAGCTTCTCGTAGATCGGCTTCCCGGTGCCGGCCAGCGCCATGTCGATCGCGAACGGATAGCGCGGTGCCGGATGGTACATCAGCCATTGCTTGATGCGCTCGAGGCCGGCGAAGTCGAAGCTCGGCGGATCGAGCGCAACGCCGGCGCCGATCGCGGCGCTGAAGTTGCGCTCGTCGAGCGAATCGTTGTTGCCGTCCCAATGATGCCAGAGGCCCTGTTGCTCGGCCTGGTTCCAGATCGACATGAAGCGGGCGGTGCCGATCGACTTGTCGTCCTTCATGCCGAGATTGAACACCAGCACCTTGTAGGGATTGAAGGTATCGACGCGGCCGGGGCCCCATTCCGGCCGGTCGGCGACGATCGAATCGAACTTCTCGCCCTTCGACTTCAGCGCCTCGCGAAGCCGGGGCATCACGACGTAGCGATAGGTCATGCGTTCGAAGAAGCTGAGTGGCTTGTACTTCTCGATCGCCTCCAGCACGTTGTCTGTCGTGAACTTCTCGCTCCGGCCGCAGGCGAACAGGGACCTGAAGTACTCCATCAGGTTGAGCTGGTGCGCCGGCGCCGTCGTGACGATCATCGGCTCCGACGTCGGGGTCGCCCGTACGGAAGCGGTATGACAGAGGGCGCAGTTCGGACCGACGATCTCGACCGGTCCGATCTGGCGTCGCGAAAAGCCGATCGGCGTCGGCATGCCGGGCTCCTGGATGACCCCGAGGCCGGCATAGCCGCCCGGCAGCTCGGCCGGGCAGATGTCCGGCAGGACGCGGAACACCCAGTACGGCACGCCTTCGACATCGCTGCCGATCGAGCCGTAGCGGAAATACATCTCGTCAGTCGCCTGCTCGACAGGGCGATTGATCCGCGAGATCTGGAGGACGAACGAGAGCGCGATCAGCGGGATGATCGCGATCAATCCGAGCACGATGAGCCTTCGGCGGGTCGCCGCGCGGCTGACCCGGTCGACGGCCGTCAGATCGTCGGTCTTGTCGGTCATGTCGATCTCCCCCTCGCCAAGCTCACGGGTACGGCGTCGGCCGGTAGACGGAGCAGATCTCGTCGACCATCGACTGATAGCCGTCCGGGAAGCGGCTGAGCTCGTAGCAACCGAGCGGATGCTTCGGCGCGTTGAGCAGGCACTTGTTGCAATGCGTGCAGGGCCGATCGGGCAGGTCGCGGCCCTGCCGCCAGCTGTCGAGCAGGTTGTGGTTCGCCACCAGCGCACGGGCGATGGACACCGCGTCGAAATCGCCCCGCCGGATATGGCCGTCGATCAGGCTGCCGGTCTGCCATCCGCCGGTGCTGATCACGGGGATGTTCACGGCCTGCTTGATGGCGCGCGCGCTGTCGGCGCCGATGCCCTCGACCGGCTTTCCCCACTTCTGGCGGAACCAGACCCAGTAGAAGATCGGCCGCAGGACGCGGTAGCGGAACAAACAATAGTTCCGTACCGTCCGCGTGCCGCCTGACAGCATGGCGTCGTAATTGCGCGTGATGGTCTCGAAGGCAAAATCGCCCGGCGGATTGAGCGGATGGGGGAACAGGCTGCCCATCGAGACGTGCAGGGCGTCGACGCCGCGGGCCTCCAGCCATTTGCAGACCTGGATGCTGTCGGCCAGCGTGTTGCCGCGACCTTCCCACGGGATCACGTTGTTGTAGTCGATGGCGCTGATCTTCATCTGCAGGTGGAAGTCCCGGCCGACCTTGGCGCGGATGGCATCGACGATCTCGAGAACGAAGCGCGCCCGATTCTCGAGACTGCCGCCGTACTCGTCCTGGCGATCGTTGATGCCCGAGCTCAGGAACTGGGTGATCAGGTAGCCGTTGGCGCCGTGCAGCTCGACCCCGTCGAGCCCGGCCTCGCGTGCCCGGCGCGCGCCGTCGGCAAAAGCCGCGATGACCTCCTTGATCTCGGCCCGCGTCATCGCCCGGCAGGGAAAGCCGTGCAGGGATTCGCTGCGGCTGGTGGAGCTCTGCGCGATGCGGTGCTCGTTGGACAGCCCCGGCATGTCCTGCTGACGGCCGGAGTGGCTGAGTTGCATGATGTACTTGCAGTCGTCGTAGCGATGCACTGCCTCGCCCACCCTGCGCCAGAAGTCGATGGACTCGTCGGTGTGGATCGTCGCGTAGTTGGGCAGGATGCGGCCGTGCATCGTCACCGGCACGTAAGACGAAATGATGCCGCCGATGCCGCCGCGGGCGAACCTGGTTTCCCAGTTGATGCGGGTGTCGGTGCCCGATCCATCCTCGTTGTCCCAGCGCCCCGAGATGTTGGAGCGCAGGACGCGATTCTTGATCGTGAGGTTCTCGCTCAGCTTCAATGGCTGGAAAATTGCGTCAGTGGCCACTGGCTACCCCCTTGCCGACATCCTGCCGGCGGGTTCTCTACTTGGCTGCGGCGTTACCGTTGAGCTTCTTGCCGAGCTTGTCGCGCGCGCGCTTGAACAGCGCGTCGAACGAATCGGTGTGCTTGGCGAGGTCGTGCATCTCGGACCAGCCAAGCTCCCGATAGCTCTCGAACTGACTTTCGCTGAAGAATTGATCGATCGTCGGCTGGTGCGGAAAGGTATCGTGCGCGTTGCGATAGGCGCGGACGTCCATCGGCACGTCCGGCAGGTCCGCCGGCTTGACGTACAGCAGGTCGCCCTTCTCCCCCTCCGGATAGTGGATCTCGCCACAGGCGAACCAGTGGACCGGCTTGGTCTGATTGCTGCGCGAGCCGATCGCAACCGGCGGGTCGAAGCTGATCTCGACGTCGAGATCGACGCGTATCTTGAGAACGGCGTTGCCGAGGTCGGCGAACCCCGCATCGGGATCGGCGCCGGCATCCACCACCACGATGTATCGACAGCGCCGGCGAACCATCTCGTAGAGGCCGAGATTTTCGAAGTGCCCGCCATCGCTCAGGTAGATCGCACCGCCGTGAACGCTCGACAGTCCCATCAGCTCTCGAGCCAGCGTCACCAGCGCATTGGGCGGCCTTGCCCTGGCGAGTTCGGTCGTCGAAGCGGTCGCCGGATTGGGCAACCAGGCGCCGAGCCGGACATTGAACAGCGTCATCAGGAAGGCCGTGGCCGGCGAAGTGTGATAGCCCATGCTCGGGCTGGCCGCCGCCCCGGACAGGGCAATGGCGGTGCCGAGCGTCACGCCGGTCCGCTCGTCGTCGCGTCCGGTCTCCTTTTCGGTGCCTGCATAGGCCTCGGTTCGGACATAGGCACCGCGCGCCGCAAAGCCGGCGTTGGCATCTTCCTGCCGCTGCAGAAAGGCCGCGCCGCTGGCGCACGGCGAGATCGTGAAGCTCTGGCCCTTGCGTTCGCTCCAGGCGCTGGGACCTCCCGTCGTCTGGTTGAGCGTGACGTTGATCACCGGGAAGAGCATTCGCGGGCGGTCTCCCCAGCTGCGAAGCTCGGCCATCCGGGGATTGTCGTTCGGATCGAACCCGGTGAAGGGATCGGGCGAGCGCTCCTGACGCGCCGACCCGAGAAACGCCCGCACCAGCCGATTTCGGTAGACGGCGTGCATGGAGAAGCGGTTGACGCTGACGCGCTTTCCCAGGCCCCAGGCGAGCAGGCCGGCCAGCACCATCAGCACCAATGCGCCGAGCAAATTACCCTCGGACAGCACGGCGCCGGCCTCTGCGAGCAGAATGAACAGCCCCACCGCGAAGACCGCAGCGGCAAGGTCAGCCGCCACGCGCATGGCGAGCGCCGGAATCCTGCCTCGTGCGCCGGGCGGCGGCGGCGCCACGGGGGCGTATTTGCCGAGCAGGGCAGAGGCAGGGCCGGCCGCCAGGCTGACCAGAAACGGATAGACCACCGTCGACCAGTTGTTGAACATCCACGGCGACAGCAACAGGCAGATGGCGGCGAAGATCGCCCACAACAGCGCGGGAACGACCTTCTCGGCGTTGATGCGCGCCAGCCATTCCCGATCCAGCTCGCCGCGGAAAGCTTCCTTCCTCAACGCGACATAGATCAGGGATTGGCCAAGGTGGGCCACCGTAACCGCGAGCGGGCCGAGCACGGCGATGTGTTGGGCATTCAGCCCAATGCCGAAATAGAGCGCGGCCCACAGGATCAGAGTGGCGACCAGCGACGCCAGCGTCCACCAAACGAGATTGCGCCAGAACGCCCTGCGGTGTTTGCCGCGCACGGACAGCGCCGCAACGATGTAGGCGGCCTCCATCACGACGAAACCCATCCAGGGGATCAGATCGCCGACCAGGGCGCCCAACGGCATCACGTGCCTCAGCCACGGCGCGGCGACCAGCGGAACGAGGGTCGACCAGACGAGCAGCGGCCCCACGACATACAAAGGCACGAAGGTGTCGCGTTCAGCCGGCGCACCTCGTTCGGAGGAGGCATGGCTGGGAAGATGCCGCGCGCCGTTGAAAACACCGACACCGAGGCACGCCAAGGCGACCAGCAGCAGCAGCCAGCTGAACTCGATGCCGATATCCCTGATCAGGCCGGCATAGACGATGGGCGCCAGGACCATGGCGAACAGCGCCGGAACGAAGATCAGCCAGTTCACGAGGCAGTTGCGCACCCACAGGACGATGCCGGCCCAGGTATCGCGCGACGCTATTCCAGGATTGGGCGTGAGAAAGTTGGTGAAGTTCCTGAGCGCCGCCAGTTCGGGCGGCGCCTGCTTCGCACGAAGGGCATCTTCGACGGCGGCAACGTCGCCGTTGCGGCAGTGCAGCATCGCTCCCAACCAGCCGCCGATGTAACCGCCTCCCGATACCGTCGACAGATAGTGGAAGCGGCCCAGCAGGTTGTGACGCGCCAGCGCCTGCAACACTCCCAATGAAAAAGCCGCGCTGCGGATCCCGCCACCAGAAAGACACAGGGCGGCCTGCTTCTGACGGAGGGCTTCGGCAAAGTATGATTTGAGTGCCGCGTCCGGCCCCGAGGCGCTGCCATCGACGCGCGGCTTCCCGTGAATGGTCGTGAACTCTTCCCAAAGAGCGCCGGCAAGCGTCGACACCGGTCGTGGCGCCGGTGTACCCGCATGAGACTTCCCCGCTCTCATAGCGGGAGTATGAGCCAACGAACACAACTATTCAATCGATTGTCCTGCATATCATCGGCGCCCTTGTGGTAGAATTGCTACCATGACGGGTTGTCGATAAAGCAGCCTCGCCCTGCACCAGCAGGGGCACCGCCCGTGTTTATTCAGCGGTTCTGTCATGAGCGAGGGGGCGACGATGCGGGGAAAGTTCTGGGCCTTCGGCGCACTACTACTTATCGGTGTGGGCACGTTCTTCGTGCTGCGCGACGCGGCCCCCCGATCCGGCCAGGTGAAGGACGAGGCGACGCTTGCCAACCGCGACGCCGCCTCCTTCCCCGCCGCCGATGAGCGCTACTTCGACGCCATGGACAATGGCGCGAAGCTCTCGGACGACGAGGTGAAGGGCCGCAACATGTGGCTGGTGTGGACCGGCGGCAACGATCGCTTCTGGGACACCGTCATCAAGGATTCCTTCGGCACGTTCGACCTGCTCAAGATGATCTCGTCGGCGCCCGGCCTGCCCTACAGCCGCGACAGTCGCTGGGCGCATTTCGGGGTGATCAACGAGCCCTGCTTCGACAAGGCGAGCGGATCCGATCCCAACCGCTTCGGCCTCTGGCTGGATCGGCGGCGCGCCGACTGCCCGCCGGATCCGTTCGCCGACGAAAAGAAGTATCCGGGCGTCAAGATCGGTGCGCGCGGCAGCGACGGCTTGCCGGTGGGCTCCTACTACGGTGAACCGACGGGCATTGTCGGGCTGCGCCTGTTCCCCAATCCCGACTTCGACGCCGAAGCGCGCCGCCGCTGGGATCCCGACCGCTACTACAAGGACAAGACCTACTACCAGCAGAAGGACCTCGTGCGCCCCTACCGCGTCGGCATGGCGTGCGCCTTCTGTCACATCGGGCCGAGCCCGATCAATCCGCCGCGCGACCCGGAAAGGCCCAACTGGGAGAACCTGAACGGCACGGTCGGCTCGCAGTATTTCTGGTTCGACCGCGTCTTCGTCTGGAACAACGACCCGTCGAATTTCATCTTCCAGCTCCTCCACGCCTACCGGCCGGGCTCGCTGGATACGTCGCTGGTGTCGTCCGACAGCATCGTCAATCCGCGGACCATGAACGCGATCTACGCGCTCGGACCGCGCCTCAAGCAGGCCAAGCCGCCGGCCCGCGAATTGCTGACGGGCGGTCAGCTCGACAACAAGCAGTTCAACGACTTCGTGTCGTCCGGCCCGCTGACCGAGCTGTACGACAAACCGCACGTCTACACGCCGCGCGTTCTCAAGGACGGCTCGGATTCCGTGGGCGCGCTCGGCGCCCTCAATCGCGTCTATCTCAACATCGGCCTGTTCAGCGAGGAATGGGTGCTGCATTTCCGGCCATTCATCAGCGTCAAGCCGATGAGCCCCATTCGCATCGCCGACGCCAAGCGCAACTCGGCCTACTGGCAGGCGACCGAGCAGCAGACGATGTACATGGCCCAGTATCTGCTCGCCGCCGGCCAGCCCGACCGGCTGGAGAATCTGCCGGCCGCCGAGCGCAGCAAATACCTGACGGCGGACGCCGCCACGCTCGATCGCGGCAAGGTCGTGTTCGCCGAAACCTGCGCGCGCTGCCATTCCAGCCGCCTGCCCACCCCCGTCGTCGGCATGGAAGGGCCGGGCGCCGAGAACTGCAACGGCCCGGACTACCTGTCGTGCTGGAACAAGTACTGGGCGTGGACCAAGACCGACGACTTCAAGAAGCGCATGCGCGAGATCGTCCAGTCGCCCGATTTCCTCAAGGACAACTACCTGTCGTCCGAGTTCCGCGTGCCGGTGACCTTGCTGCAGACCAACGCCTGCAGCCCGCTCGCGCGCAACGCGCTGGCCGACAACATCTGGGACAACTTCTCCTCGCAAAGCTACAAGGACCTGCCGTCGGTGGGCAGCATCAAGGTCAAGGATCCGATCACCGGCGCGGACCGGCAGTTCACCATGCCTGCAGGCGGACGCGGCTATACGCGGCCGCCTTCGCTGATCAGCCTGTGGTCGACCGCGCCGTATCTCCTGAACAACACGGTCGGCGACTTCTCGTACGATCCCTCGGTCGAAGCCCGCATGAAGATGTTCCAGGTCGGCATCGAGCAGATGCTGTGGCCGGAGAAGCGCGAGCGCGATCCCATCCTGGGCGACAAGGGCGTGGGCATCATCGACCGCACCACCGAGACGAGCTGGCTGACGGTGCCGAGCGGCTTCCTGCCGGACAGCGTGCGGATGCTTCGCGGGCCGCTCAACTGGCTGCTGCCCGGCAGCGTCACGGAGGCCGGGGATCTGAAGTTCGGTCCCATTCCCAAGGGCACGCCGGTGGGGCTGATCGGCAATTTCGATCCTCTGCCGCAGGAACCCGGCCTGCTCGCCGACGTCGCACAGGGCTGGCGACTGCTGCGCTTGGCCTTGCGCCTGCGGCACGACGTCGTTGCCTTGCCCAAGGCCGCTGCGGCCGCAAAGGGGACTGCCGCCGATGCCGCCGCGGTCGACATTTTCACGCCGCTCGCGAGCGAGCTCTACAGCCTCAATATCTGTCCGGACTTCGTCGTCAATCGAGGACACTATTTCGGCACCGATCGCCATGGCGAAGAGGCCGGCCTGAGCGATGCGGACAAGCGCGCCCTGATCGAATTCCTCAAGACGTTCTGAGCAGCCCGGCCATGCCCCTGGCCTCGCCAGCCGAGGACATCTGCGACTATGTCGTCGTCGGCTCCGGACCGGGCGGCGGCACCGTCGCCGCCCGGCTGGCCGAGGCAGGCTGGCACGTCGTCCTGCTCGAGGCGGGCGGCGATCCTCGCGAGCCCGCGGCCGGCGACTCGCCGACACCCGAGGCCAGTCGGCTGCCCGATGACTATGACGTGCCGGCCTTCCACCCTTTCGCCACCGAGAATGACGCGCTGTCCTGGCATTTTTTCGTTCACCACTACTCCGACCGGGCGCAGCGCGAGCGCGATCCGGCGTATCGCGCGACCTGGGACGGATGCCCCGTCGATGGCGTCCTGTATCCGCGGGCGTCCTGCCTGGGCGGCTGCTCGGCGCACAACGCCCTGATCCTGATCGCGCCGCCGGACGCCGACTGGGATGCCGTGGCCGCGGCGACCGGCGACAAGTCCTGGCGAGCGGCCAACATGGCGCGCTACTTCAACCGGCTGGAACGATGCCGCCATCGCTGGCTGGCGCGCTTCCTGGCCTGGCTCGGCATCGACGACAGCGGACACGGCTGGCGCGGCTGG
This sequence comes from Pseudomonadota bacterium, assembly GCA_023436825.1. The sequence continues at coordinate 18,743 of JAEZHS010000306.1, forward strand.
CTGCAGACCGAAAAGGCAGTGCCGCGCGAAGCCCTCAAGGACGGCGAGCTGGTACGGGCAATGGCGAAAGCCGCGCTGGTCGCGCTCGATGACAAGCGGGGCTGGTGGGGGCGCCTGCTGGTGCTGCTGCGATCGTACGGCGATCCCAACGATCGCTCGGTGCTCACGGCCGGCGCCGAAGGCCTATTCTACACGCCGTTGACCACGCGCCGCCATCGCCGCAACGGTACGCGCGAACGCATAGGCGAGGTCGTCGATCGCCATCCGTCGAGACTCGATGTGCGACTGCGGGCGCTGGCCACGCGCGTCCTGCTCGACGATCGCAACCGGGCCATCGGCGTCGAATACATCGAGGGAGCGAATCGATACCGCGCGCACCGGCACGCTTGCGGTCAGCCAGGGACGCTGCGGCAGGTAGGAGCACGCCGCGAGGTCATCCTGGCGGGCGGCACCTTCAACACACCGCAGTTGCTGATGCTGTCGGGCATCGGGCCGCAGGCGGAGCTGGCCCGCCTGAAGATCGAGACGCGAGTCGACCTGCCGGGGGTGGGTCGCAACCTTCAGGACCGATACGAGGTCGGCGTGGTCAACCGCATGGCCGTGCCGGTCTGGCCGTCCCTGCGCGACGCCTCGTTTCGGCGCAACGACAAGCCGTGGCGACGGTGGGCGCGCTGGGGGTTCGGCATGTATACCTCCAACGGCGCCGGGCTCAGTGTCATCACCCGCTCGACCGATGCCGAGCCGCTGCCGGATCTGTTCGTCATGTCGCTGCTCGCCCCCTTCAAGGGCTACTACCCGGGCTATTCGCAGGCGGTCGCCGAGCAGCGCAACCGGCTGACATGGTGCGTGCTGAAGGCCCACACGCGCAACCGCGCCGGCCGGGTTACCTTGCGGTCGGCCGATCCGACCGAACCTCCGTCGATCGACTTCCGCTATTTCGACCGCAGCGACGACCCCGGACAGCGGGACCTGCAGGCCGTCGTGGCCGCCCTTCGCCTGGCCCGGCAGCTCGCGGCACCGTTGATCGAATGCGGCATGATCGCCGAGGAGGAAGTGCCGGGAAGTGGCGTAACGTCGGACAAGGAGCTCGAACAGTTCGTACGCGATCATGCGTGGGGCCACCACGCTTGCGGCACCTGCGCGGTCGGCGCCCTCGAAGACAACGGCGTGCTCGGCAGCGACTTCCGCGTTCACCGCACCATGGGGCTGCGTGTCGTCGATGCCTCGGTCTTTCCGAGGATACCCGGCTATTTCATCGCCAGCGCCGTGTACATGATCGCGGAGAAGGCCGCCGACGTGATCCTGGCCGACGCGATGAACTGACGGCTGGCCTCGCCCCTCGAACGAGCACGCCTGCTGACAAAACTTGAACGGCGATTTACACGGCGCCGCCGGCATTGCGCTCGACCATGCCGCGTTGCAGCTCGGCGATGTGCGCGCGCAGGTCGATCAGCGTGCGCTCCTCGTCGGCGCGCATCAGGCTGTAGCCGTCGACGTCGGCGACCAGGATGGTCGCGAGCCGGCGGTTGGCGGTCGAGGTCGCCACGACCGGACTGTCAGCCTCCGGCGGCGCGCTGCGCGGCGGGGCGGGCGGACAGGCGCGCGACATAGTCGTCGAACACCTTTTCGCCCTTCAATCCGGGTGCGCCGAACATCATGGCGAAGCGAATCTCCGAACCGACATAGACGTCGGCGGCGCTGAACTTGTCGCCGAGCAGGTAGGGACCCTTGGCCAGCGTCGCCTTGAGCGCCGCCACGACCTCCTCGTAGCTGCCCCAGCCGACCGCAGCCTTACGCTCCACGGGCGGGCGGTTCATCATCTTGTCGAGCAGGGCGGGCTCCATGCAGCCCGCACCGAAGAACAGCCAGCGATAGTAGGCGCCGCGCAGCGGATCGCCCGGCGGCGGGGCCAGGCCGGCGGCCGGGAAGGCATCGGCGATGTAGGCGATGATCGCCGCGGTCTCGGTCACGACCACGCCGCGATGCACGATGGTCGGCAGCTTGCCCATGGGATTGATCGCCAGGAACTGAGGCGTGCGGTTCTCGCCCTTGGCGAAGTCGATCATCACGGTCTTGTAGGGCGCACCGGCCTCTTCGAGCATCCAGTGCGCCATCTGCGCACGCGACTGCGGATTGTGATAGAAGACGATCTCTTCCGACATGATGGCGATCCTCTGAGCATCGAACCGGGCGCCTCCATACACCCGGGCGCCGGGACTGTCAGTCCGCACGGACGGCGTCGGTCGTCGCTGCGGGTCTTCGCCTCACATTGCGTCGATAGTGTGAAGAGTCAGAGGTAGACGCCCTTCATCCCGCCTTCCGGATAGCGCGTGCCGGCGGCCGCTCCCGGCGGCAGCGCCGATGACAGTCGCGTGACGTCGTCGGCCGAGAGCACCACGTCCAGCGCCGCCACGTTCTCATCGATCCGCTCGGCCCGCTTGGTGCCGGGGATCGGCACGATGTCGGCCCCCTGCGCCAGCAGCCAGGCGAGTGCCACCTGGCCGGGCTTGCAGCCCTTCTCGCGGGCCACGCTCTCGATGGCGGCGGTCTTGGCGAGGTTCTGGCTGAGATTGCTCGCGGCGAAGCGCGGATGGCGGCCGCGGCCATCGCCCTCGGGAATGTCGGAGACCTGACGCACCGTGCCCGTCAGCAGGCTGCGGCCGAGCGGCGAGTAGGCGACGTAGGAGATGCCGAGCTCGCGGGTCGTCTTCAACGTCTCCTCTGCGTGCTCGCGATAGAGCAGCGAATATTCGCTCTGCACCGCGGCGAGGGGATGGACCTCTTGGGCGCGCCGGATGGTCTCGGGCCGGGCTTCGCTGAGACCGAGCGCACGCACCTTGCCTGCCTTCACCAGCTCGGCCATGGCGCCCACCGTCTCCTCGATCGGCACCGAAGGGTCGACACGGTGCTGGTAGTAGAGGTCGATCACGTCGACGCCCAGCCGCTTCAGGCTCGCGTCGCAGGCGGCCTTCACATAGGCCGGGCTGCCGGCGACGCCGTTGGCGCCGCCGGGCCGCTGCGTCTGGCCGAACTTGGTGGCGAGCACGACCTTGCCGCGCCGGCCGCCGGCCAGCGCCTTGCCGATCAGGCTCTCGTTGTGGCCCCAACCATACATGTCGGAGCTGTCCAAAAAGTTCACGCCGCGATCGATGGCGTGATGGATGACGCGGATTGCCTCGTCGTCGTTGCTCTTGCCGTAGGCGCCGGAGAGCGACATGCAGCCCAGCCCGATCGGCAAGATGGAGAGGTCGCTGCTGCCGAGCGTACGAGTCCTGGCGTTCGTGCTGGTCGTCATTTGGCATTCTCCTATGTCGGCTGGGCAGATCGCGGAAACGAAGTGTATCGCCAGTCTGCTGGGGCAGCTCCGGCATTTTCCGCTAGTTTCCGACAATTTCCGACGGACCGGCCGAAGCTTCCAAGCCATTGAGTCTACGTCTCTTTTGCATTTCCGCTATTTCCGCTGGCCGATTCCCCTCTTCGGCGTCGGTGGCCGATTGCCAGCGTTGCAGTCATGATCGACCAAGAAATCCGAAAATCATTCCATGGGAGGAATGATCGTGATCACGCGGCGAGCGACACTCGTGGCGACACTGGCGACTGCGGCCGCCGGCGCCCGAGCGCAAACAGAAGGGCCATATCCCAATCGGCCGGTGCGCTTCATCGTTCCGGCGGCGCCGGGCGGGCCGACCGACGTGATGGCGCGCATGATTTCGACGGGGCTCGCCGCGAAGTTCGGCCAGCCTGCGGTGATCGTCAATCGCGCGGGCGCGGGCGGCAATATCGGCGTGCTGCAGGCCGCGAAGTCGCCGGCCGACGGCTACACGCTGCTGATCGCCTCCACGGGATTCGTCGTCAATCCGAGCCTGTTCCGCGACCCCGGCTACGATCCGTTCAAGGACTTCCTGCCCATCACCGAGCTCGGCTCGTCGCCCAACGTCATCCTGGTCCATCCCTCCTCGCCCATCACCTCGATCAGGCAGCTGGTCGACAAGGCAAGGACGGACAAGGAGAAGCTCGACGTGATCAATCCCGGCCAAGGCTCGACGCCGCATCTGACGGCGGAGTTGCTGCAGCTCAAGGCCGGCATCCCGGTCGAGAACATCCCCTACAACGGCGCCGGCCCCGCCATCCAGGCGCTGCTTGCCAGGACCACGCCGGTCGGCGTCACCGCCCTGCCACCGGCGCACTCACACATCAAGTCGGGCGCCCTGCGCGCACTCGCCATCACCGCCGACAAGCGCTGGTTCGACCTGCCTGACGTGCCGACGATGGAGGAGCAGGGCTATCCCGGCTTCGTCTCCGAGACCTTTCAGGGAATGTACGCACCGGCAGGAACACCCGAAGCGATCGTGCAGCGCGTGGCGCGCGACACGCTGGACGTGCTGGCCGACGTGGCCACGCTGGAGAAGCTGCGCGGCGTCGGCTTCGACGTCCGCGCGCAGGGTCCGCAGGGCCTGGCGCAGCGGGTTGCGCGCGAAGTGCCGATGTGGCGCGACATCATCGTGCAGTCGCGCATCGAGCTGCAGTGACCGTCGGCGACGGCGGTCGACACGCCCTGCCAGGGGCGTGCCCG
>JAEZHS010000313.1 GCA_023436825.1 Pseudomonadota bacterium
GCCGGGCGGCCCGGCCGGGGGCGCCCGGCCCGGACTTGCGCGGCCCCACCTGCCCGGGTTCGAGAACCTCGATCACCGGGCAGGCCTTCTGGTTACGCTGGCAGAAGATCATGAAGTCGAGCGCCTGGGCCCGCGGCAACGACACGAGCCCGACCTGGACGAAGCCCGGGCATTGATTGCGCGTGAGCATGACGAGCCCCTTGCGCGCCTCCTCGCGGAACTGCCGGGGCGACGTATATAGCGGAACGGCGGGACCGTCGTTGTTGCGGACGAGCTTGCTTTGGACGTTCATGTCAGTTCACCGCGACGTTGCGACGGCGGATCAGGTCACCCCAGCGCTGGTATTCGAGCTTGGTCAGCGCCTCGAGTTCGGCCGGCGTCGAACCGACCGGCACGGCGCTGAGCTTGGTCAGCTTCTCGACGGTTGCTGGATCGCGCACCGCGGCGACGGCGGCGGCGTTGAGCTTGGCGATGATCTCGGGCGGCGTTCCGGCCGGCGCGTAAAAGGCCGTCCAGGAATCGGTGATCATGTCCTTGTATCCCGATTCGACCATGGTGGGCACGTCGGGCAACACGGAGACGCGCTTGGCCGAGAACACGGCCAACGCCTTGAGGCGTCCCGCCTGGATGTGCGGCAGTGCCGTCGGCAGGTTGTCGACGATCATCGAGGGCTCGCCCGCCAGAACGGCCTGCAAGGCGGGGCCGCCGCCGCGGAACGGCACATGCACGATGTCGGTGCCGGTGGCGTCCATCAGCCACTCGCAAATCAGGTGGGCGTGCGTGCCGTTACCGCCGGTGGCATAGTTGTGCTTGCCCGGCTCCTTCTTGTAGAGCGCGATCAGCTCCTGGACGTTCGAGACCGGCAGGCTGGGATTGACGACCAGCACCGCCGGGCCATTGACCAGCAACGAGATCGGAGTAAGCGCCTTGAGGCTGTCGTACGCCAGGTTCGTGTAGAGGTTCGGCGCGATCGCGTTGGTCGACGGCGAACCGGTGAGCAGCGTATAGCCGTCGGGCGTGGCGCGTGCGACCTGCCCCGCCGCGATGGTGCTGCCGGCGCCCGCCTTGTTATCGATCACGATGCGCTGACCGAGTATGCCCTCCATGCGCTCCGAGACAATGCGGGCGATGACGTCGGTGTTGCCTCCTGGCGGAAAGCCCACGGTGACGGTGATGGTCTTGTTGGGGAAGGCGTCCTGGGCCTGGGCAGCGAGCGCCGACAGCAGTGACATTAGCGCAGCGGCGAACCCGCTGATCGATACGGTCAACAAGCGCATATTCGATTCCTCTCCCAACTCCCCGCCAAACACTAGTGGAGCCTTCGACGCTTTGTCACGCGGTCACGTCGGTTGGACCGGTATTGGCTGCATGCAAGAGTTGCGCCTTCTCGAGCGGCCGACGTCCGTCGCGGCGCCGGCCAAAAGCCGACGCCTTACTCGATATGCGCCTTGTTGGCATGCTTGTACGGCATCGACGCCAGGTCGATGCCGGCGGGTCCGGGCGTATCGACTTCGACGATGCCGGCGCACAACGGCGCGAACGCCGCCCGGAAATGGTTCTTGGCCTTGACGCAGAGATACTTGACGTTCGCCACGTCGACGCCGAGCAGCGCGAAGTAACCACGATCGTTCACCGGCAGGCGCTTGGATGTCACGACGACGTCGATCTTGCCGAGGCGCAGCAAGGCGGATCGGCCCATCTGGGCCTCGACGCCGCGCTGCATGGGCCCTTCGTTGACGAACGTGCCTTCGGTCAGCCGCATGATCTTCGCCCGCACCGGCACCGGCGCACCGTATTCCGGGGCGACCCGCCCTCCCAGTGAGCACTCGAGATCAGCGCCGACACCGGCGGCATGTGCCCGTTCGGCCAGCGCCGGATCGTGGAAGTAGGCGAAGACCGCGGGCTCCGGCGGATCGAAGGCCAGGAGCGCCCTGAACAGCCCGGTCGTATCGGCGATGCCGCCCGAGTAGGTGTTGTCGCCGGATTCGATGACCGCGACAGGACCGCCGTCGATCTCGCGCGCGCTTTCGAGGCCGGCTCGGGCGCCCGGCCGCTCGACGGCGAACTGCGGCGACAGGCGCTTGATCTCGGCCGAGACCTCCTCGGCGACCCGCTTGGCCGCGGCTGCGTCCCCGTCGGCGTAGACCACCACCGAGGCGCCGGTGAAGGGAGAATCGGCATACGGGAAGCCGCCGTAGGGCGTGATGTCGAGTATGGGATGGACGGTGCGGGCCGCGGCGAACTCCTCGAGCTCCTTCATCGGCCCGTCGGTCGTGCGCATGTTGTGGCTGTGCAGGATGCAGCCCGGACGCGCGACCGCACCCACCGGCTTGATGCGGCCTTCGACCGTGTCGACCAGCATCTTCAGCACCTTGAGAGCTGCGACGTCCATGTCGAGATGCGGCAGCATCTTGTAACCCGCCGAAACGTCGACCAGCGTGGCGACCTCCGGCGAGATGTTGGCGTGCATGTCGAAGCTGGCGCCGATCGGCACGTCGCCGACGATGCGGCGCACCATCTTGAGGACGTCGATGTCCGGCGCCGTGCGGCGCTCGGTGATCAGCGCACCGTGCAGCGACAGATAGACAGCATCCCACTTGCGGCCGGCGAGGCCGCGCTCGACGTCGGCCAGGAAGCGCCCGAACAGGGCTTCGTCCATGGGCCCACCCGGATCGGCCGCGGCGGAGCGCAACAGCTGCAGGTCCCAGTCCGGATTGGCCTCGGCGAAGGCGCACACGCCTCCGAGTTCGGTCGGCGTCCCGGCGAGCGCCGCCATCTCGCCGCCAGCGAGCCACTCCTTGGCCTCGAAATCGGCAAGCACGGTCGGCACCGGCGAGAAGGAGTTCACCTCGAGCCACAGGCGGGCCACGGCAATCGATCGTTTCATGGTCGTCCCCCCGTCCGGCGCGTTCAAGAGCCCGAAACGACCGGCGCCACCAGGCTGCGCAAGGCAGCCAAGATGCTGGGGGCCACGATGCGCGACGTGCGTGGGTTCTCGGAGGGCCGGTTCCGGCTGGTCATGGTGAGGCCGATCTCATCGCCTTCGAGCTCGACCTGATGGATGGCGCCGGGGATATCGGGATCGATCCAGATCTCGACCGTCGTCCGGTCGAAACCGATGCCGGCCAGGCTGAGCGACACGGCCACGTTGAAGTGGCGCGGGAAGTGGCCCGCCGCCACGCCCGCGGTGCCTTCAAAGATCTTGATCGGCTCGGTGGGCGGCCGCTTCTCGAAATCATGGCCGCGCTCCAGTACATAGGGTTCGTGCGCCATCGACGACGGCTTGATACGCGACTTGAGATGGATCCGGCGGATCGTCCCTTCGGCGGCGCAGCGGATGATGTCGAGCCCCGGCATTGCGCCCGAGGCGACGCGCACGCGGCCGCCATGACGACGCGCCAGCTCGACCAGGTCGGGACATGACGGAACGCCGCCGGCGCTGACACAGATCAGGATCTTCCCCGCCTCCATGACCGCGCGGGCGATCTCGGCGAAGCTGTCGGCGGTCGCGCATTCGACGATCACGTCGCACCGGTCCGTCAACTCACCCATCGAAACGACCTGCGGCGGCGGCTGCATCGCGGCGGCGGCGGCTCTGGCCTTGCCAAGATTGCGGGCGGTGACCGCGACAAGCTGCATCTCCGGTATCACACCGGCATTCAGCCGCTTTGCAAGATCCCGTCCGACATTGCCAAACCCTGCCAACCCGACCTTCATCGACGCACTCCGTTGTTCTCCGACTTGTAGCTTCTAAATCACGCCAAGCGTAGCGCGTCGAAAATTGGCACATCTCGCGTCGCCCGGTTAGTGTGAGCGCATGAGTACTTCCTTCGACGTCATCGTGGTCGGCGCGGGTCCGGCCGGTCTCACCGCAGCAACCGGCGCCGCACGTGCCGGGCTGAGAGCTCTCTGTCTCGACAAGCTTGCGCCCGGCGGCGCGCTCATCAATCTCGCCGAGCTGCACGATGTGGAGGGTCACGAGGACGGGCCACAGATCGCCTCACGTCTGACCGACGAAGCCACTGAAGCCGGCGTGGAGCTGGGCTTCGGCGAGGTGGTGACGCTTTCCGGATCCGGGCCGTGGACGGTCGAGACCGCCGACGGCGAGCGGCACACTGGCCGTACCGTCGTGATCGCCACTGGCCTCGCCAAGGGCACGCTCGGCCTGCCGGAGGAAAGCCGCTTCGAAGGGCTTGGCCTCTCCCACTGCGCGTCGTGCGACGGTCCGCTCTATGCCGGCCGCCCTGTCGTCGTCGCCGGCACCGAAGGCTGGGCGCCGCGCGAAGCCGCCGAGCTGCAGGTCGTGGCCGGCGATGTCACTGTGATCGGCAAGCCCGCAACGCTGCCCGAAGGCGTGCATCACCTCGACGGCCGCATCGTCGCCCTCGAAGGCGGCGACGGCATTGAGGCCGTCGTTGTCGAAAGTGGCGGCGCGCGGAAGCCCATTCCGGCCAGCGCTGTGTTCGTCTATGTCGGCCAGTCTCCCGCTGCGGAATTCCTGCCGGAAACGCTTGCACGCGACGCCACCGGGCATATCGTGGTCGACGAAGGGGGTCGCACCTCGGCAGCCACGGTGTTCGCCGTGGGTGACGTGCGGGCGGGTGCGCGGCAGCATCTCGCCGACGCCATCGCCGACGGACAACGCGCCGGCAAAGCCATCGTCCAGGCGCTGAAGTGACGGCCCTGAAGAAAAACTGAGGAGTATCCTCCATGCGTATCGTCAATCCCGCCTTCGGCGTGTCCGCGACCAGCGGCGAAAAGGTGGCGCTGAAGCCCGTCAACTGGGCGACCGACGCCATCGCGCTCGTGTCGAACTCCAAGCCCAACGCGCGTGAGCTGCTGGCCGGCATCCGCGAGAAGCTGGGCGCCAACCGCAAGATCGACAATATCGACTTCCTGTCTAAGAACAGCGCCAGCCAGCCGGCGCCGGCCGACGTGATCGAGAAGGTCGCCGCCAACTACAGAGGAGCGCTGTTAGCGATAGCGGATTGAGGAAGCTGTTCATCGTGGAGTTTCCACGACAGCATCGAACTCGAGAAGCGCGGCATCACGGCCTACGTGATCGCCACTGAGACATTCAAGCCGCTGGTCCTGGCGCAAGCCAAGG
>JAEZHS010000319.1 GCA_023436825.1 Pseudomonadota bacterium
TGTCGCGATGATCTCGATCTTTCCCGGCCGGCCGGTGCGATGCATGACCAGCGAATCGCCGTCCAGATCGCCCATTTCGTTGCTGACCATTGCTTCCGAGCCGCTGCTCGCCATGCGTTACTCTCCCTAATGAGCGGCCATTCTGGCGGCAATCCACCGGTCGGGCCAGCCGGCCATGCCGCGCTGCAACGCAGTCCGCGCCTATTCCTGTATGGGCGACGGAATTGTCGTCTAGGGACGGAAATTTGCCCAGCGCTGGTCAAGCGCCCTCGCCATAATCTCGTAGTTCGCCGCCCTGTCTTCGACGAGATAGTCCGATTTCAGCCCTGCGCACAGCAGCCGTTCGAAATCGTTGAGGTAGCCGTCGTAATGCTCGGTTGCGAAGGCGTCGCCCTCCGGGCTGAAGGACTCGGAAGTCAGCTTTCCGTCGCAGTGCTGAAGCAGAAAATCCCGTCCCGACAGGGTGCCTTGCCTCACGGCCTCGACGGCATCCGGGGAAGCGTCGGCGTCGACAAACAGACCCTTCCTTATGGCCCAGGTCACGAACATGTCGATATGGGTCGCGCCGTTATCATCCGGCGCATCCTTTGGAAAGTCAGCCGCACCGTTGCGATAGGAAACGTCGTCGAACATTGCCGTATGGTTTCCCCCAATCGGCCCCCAGTCCATCGGGGGCATGGCATGCTAAACCGACTTCGTGCCCGACAGCAGCATGACCACCGCCAACATCCCGGCCGACGCCACGCCCATGATGCGCCAGTACCTGGCGATCAAGGCGGCGCATCCCGGCCATCTGGTGTTCTACCGGATGGGTGATTTCTACGAGCTGTTTTTTGATGACGCAGTGAAAGCTTCGGCGGCGCTGGACATCGCCCTCACCAAACGTGGCCAGCACCAGGGCGAAGACATCAAGATGTGCGGCGTCCCCGTGCACAGCCACGAGGCCTACCTGTCGCGCCTGATCCGGCAGGGCTTCAAGGTCGCCGTCTGCGAGCAGGTCGAGGATCCAGCCGAGGCCAAGAAGCGCGGCGCCAAGTCGGTGGTCGAGCGCGCCGTGGTGCGGGTGATCACGCCCGGCACCCTGACCGAAGACTCTCTGCTCGATGCGCGCAGTCATAATTATCTCGCCGCCATCGCCGAGGCGCAGGGCGAGCTGGCGCTGGCCTGGCTCGACCTCTCGACCGCCGACTTCGCCGCCCAGCCGCTCGAGGCCGGGCAGCTCGCGGCGGCGCTGGCCCGCCTGGCGCCGGGCGAGCTGCTGGTGCCCGACCGATTGCTGGCGCGCGAGCCGCTGAAAGCCGCGCTGGCAGAGTGGAATGCGGTGCTCACACCGCTGCCCTCGGCGCGCTTCGACAGCGACAACGCCCGCAAGCGCCTGCAGTCGGCCTTCAAGGTCGCCGCCCTGGACAGCTTCGGCGCCTTCTCGCGTTCCGAGGTCGCCGCCTGCGGCGCGTTGCTCGACTATGTCGAGCTCACGCAAGCCGGCAAGCTGCCGTCGCTCACGCCGCCGCGCCGCGAACGCGCCGATGGCACGATGGAGATCGATCCCGCGACGCGGCGCAATCTCGAACTGGTGCGCGGGCTGGACGGCCGGCGAGACGGCAGCCTTCTGGCCACCATCGACCGCACCCTCACCGGCCCCGGCGCCCGCCTTCTGGCCGAGCGCATCGCCGCCCCTCTGACCGACCGCGCCGAGATCGAGCGCCGCCTCGACCTGGTGCAGCTCTTCGTCGAGCGCCCGTCCGTGCGCGAGCGCGTGCGCGACGCGTTGCGCCGAACGCCCGACATCGAGCGCGCCCTGCAGCGCCTGTCGGTCGGCCGCGGCGGCCCGCGCGATCTTTTGGCCCTGCGCGACGGCCTCGACTCCGCCGAGGCACTGGCCGCGATGCTGCGGGCCGAGCCCGAGGCCCTGGCGCCACCACCGGCGCCACTTGCGGCCATCGTCGCCGCCTGCGTGGACCATCGGCCGTTGATCGCGGCCCTCGCCGAGGCGCTGGCCGACGAGCCGCCGCTGTTCGCGCGCGACGGCGGCTTCATTCGCCAAGGCTATCGCGTCGAGCTCGACGAGCAGCGCACCTTGCGCGACGACAGCCGCAAGACGGTCGCGGCGCTCGAAGTCAAGTACCGGACCTCGACGAGCGTGCCGTCGCTGAAAATCCGGCACAACAACATGATCGGCTACCACATCGAGGTGACGGCGACGCACGCCGACAAGCTCGATCTCGGCAAGCTCGGCTTCACGCGGCGTCAGTCGATGGCCAACGCCACGCGCTTCAGCACCGCCGAGCTCGCCGACCTGGAGACGCGGATCGGCCGCGCCGCCGATCGAGCGCTCGCCCTGGAGCTTGCGTTCTTCGACGAGCTGGTCGCCAAGGCAATGGCCGTCTCGGCAAATGTCGCCGCGGCCGGCCGCGCGCTCGCCAGCCTCGATGTCGCCGCCGCACTCGCCGAGCTCGCCGCCCGCGAGAACTATGTGCGGCCGGCGCTCAGCGACCAGCCGGCCTTCGCCATCGAAGGCGGCCGCCATCCCGTCGTCGAGGCGGCGCTCGTCCGGCAAGGCGGTGCTGCCTTCGTACCCAACGATTGCGATCTCGGCGAAGTGCGGCGCCTGTGGCTGCTGACCGGCCCCAACATGGCCGGCAAGTCGACCTTCCTGCGCCAGAATGCGCTCATAGCCATCTTGGCCCAGGCGGGATCCTTCGTGCCGGCCAAGGCCGCGACCATCGGCATCGTCGATCGCCTGTTCAGCCGGGTCGGCGCGGCCGACGACCTGGCGCGCGGCCGCTCGACCTTCATGGTCGAGATGGTCGCGACCGCGGCGCTCCTGAACCCGGCGACAGCCAGAAGCCTCGTCATCCTGGACGAGATCGGGCGTGGCACGGCGACCTTCGACGGTCTCTCCATCGCCTGGGCGACCTTGGAGCATCTGCACGACATCAACCGCTGCCGCGCGCTGTTCGCCACGCACTTCCATGAGCTGGGTGCGCTCAAGGAGCGCCTGGCGGCGCTCGCGCCCTACACCATGCGCGTCAAGGAATGGCAGAACGAAGTGGTGTTCCTGCACGAGGTGGCGCCGGGCGCGGCCGACCGCTCCTACGGCATCCACGTCGCCCAGCTCGCCGGTCTCCCGGCTGCCGTGGTGACGCGCGCCGAGCAGGTGCTGGCGGCGCTGGAAAAGGGCGAGCAGTCGGGCGCGGTGGCACGCCTCGCCGACGACCTGCCGCTGTTCGCGGCGGCGCCGGCGCGACCGGCCGGTGGTGTCGCCAAGCCGCCGGAATCGGAAGTCGAAAAGGCGCTCGGCGAGATCAACCCCGACGAGCTCTCGCCGCGCGAAGCGCTGGAGCTGCTCTACAGCCTGCGGCAGAGGATCAAGACTTAGCCGCGGCCTTCGCGCGCTCATCGAGGGCGCGCAGGATGCCTTGGCGCATCATCTTCTTGCCACCTCGCGTCAGGTAGAGGGCCCAGCCCATCATCCCGCCAAGCAGCGACAGGCCGAGAACCCAACAGCCCGTGAAGAAAAAGAAGCCGGCGACGAACATCACATTGATGTACGCCACGGCCCAGTAGGCCGGACGCAGGTCGCTCATCCCGTCGCGCCAGCCGGCCTGCTGGGCGTGGACAATGACGCGTATCCTTTCTTCGTACGGCAGGCGATTGAGCTCGGGGATCCCGTCGACCTTGAACGTGAGCCAGTAGAGAAGGCGCTTCACCATGCCGGACCTACGTCCGGTGCGCGCGCAGCCGCATGCCGGGGAATGGGCGATCGGCCGGCTCGGGCTGCTGCCAGTCGGTGAGATCGCGGAAGATGGCGGCGAGGCGATAGCCCACGCCGGCCAGCAACAGGCAGTCGACCAGCCGTTGCAGGGCGGCGATCATCGCCACGACCCATGGCTTGGCGGGCAGCAGCATGGCGGCCATGCTGAGACCGAGTCCGGTCAGCAGCGACACCAGGATCGCCCCGCCGATCAGCAGGAAGAGATGCGACTGCACCGGCCGTCCCAGGACGAAGGCCTCGTGCAGCGTGATCGGACGATGTGCGGCGAGAGCCGGCAGCAGCATCACGAACACCGACGCCGCCGCGGCGCAGGCGACCGCGTTCAGTTCGATGTAGGGGGAGGGTATAACCATGATCGCCAGAAGGCAGAGCGCTGCGGCAAAGGTCAGGAAGCGCACGGCGACGGTCGAGCGGCGCATCTCGTCGACCTCGTCGCACGGCGTGGCGTCTTCCAGCAGCGCCTCCTTGATCCAGCGATCGAGGAACATTGCGTAGATCAACGCGAACAGGAAATCCCAACCCCAATGATGGCGCCAGTCGATGAACTCGTTATGGGTTTCCAGCACGTAGCCGACCGCCGCGGCGAGGCCGGCGATCGGCAATGCCATCATCCAGAACGTGCCTTGGTGGCGACACCAGAAGATGAATGCTGAGAGTGCGGCCATGCGGTGGCTCCTCTGCGGTCAGGGGAAGTGTATGGCTCGGCGCATCGCGCGCCATCAGCGCAGTGTTTCAATTGGTGCAACGCTCGCTTCAGTGCGGGCGAAGCAACGCAGAACGACTGCACTCTCAGATACGCTGTCATCCCGACCCCCTCGCCGCGGTTAGCGCGGAGTAACCTCCGTGCCGGGCGACAACTGCGCCTCACCTTTCAGCGATAGTCGATGCTACCGTCTCGACCGACGCTCGCGCAGCCGCGTGAGCTGCTGGTCGGCGACGACGCCGATCAGGATCACCGTGCCCATCACGGCGAAGTTGAGCGAGCTCGGGATGCCGAGCAGGTTCACCAGGTTCTGCAGGATCTGCAGCAGGATGGCGCCCAGCACGATGCCGGGGATCGACCCCTCGCCGCCGCGCAGCGAGCAGCCTCCCAGGACGGCGGCGGCGATGCCGTAGAGCTCGTAGAAATTGCCGTGGCTCGCGGGCGAGATCGAGCGCGTGTACATCGCCAGATAGATCGCCGACAGCCCGGCGAGCCCGCCGCTGATGATGTAGGCCGCCGCCACCACGCGCTCGGTGCGGATGCCCGAATAGCGCGCCGCCTCCTCGTTCTTGCCGACGGCGAACAGGTAGCGGCCGAACACCGAGCGGTGCAGCACCAGCGCCATCACGGCGGCCACGACCAGGAACATGATGAAGGAATGCGGCACACCGAGGGTCCGTCCCGCGGCCAGCCATTCGAGCGTCGGGAAGGACTGGCCGTACTCGAAGCCCGCGGTGCCGTCGTTGGTGTAGTAGCGGGCGACGCCACGGTAGATCAGCAGGCCGCACAGGGTGACGATGAAGGGCTGCAGGCGGAGCCGGGTGATGAAGAAGCCGTGAATCGCCCCCAGCACGATGCCGCCCAGCACGACCACGATCGTGGCCAGCCACCAGCTCACCTGCCAGCCCACCAGCAGGTCGATATAGACGACGCCCAGCAGGGCGAACACCGAGCCGACCGAGAGATCGATGCCGCCGGTGATGATGACGATGCCGGCGCCGATCGAGAACAGGCCGAACAGCCCGATGAGGTTCGCCGTGTTGCCGAGATTGATCGGCGACAGGAAGCGCGGATTCAGGGAGGAAACGATCAACCCGACCACGAGGATCAGCACCAGCAGCCCCAGATCCTTCTTCAGCATCACACGGCCTTCGCTTCCTGCAGGTCGCGTCGTCCCACGGCCAGCCGCATGACGTTCTCCTCGCTGAACTCGGCGCGCTCCAGGAAGCCCGCGATCCGGCCCTCGCGCATGACCAGGATGCGGTCGCTGACGCCCACCACCTCCTCCATGTCGCTCGAGATCATAAGCACGGCGACGCCGGCATCGGCCAGGCCGCGCATCAGCCGGTAGATCTCCGACTTCGAGCCGACATCGATGCCGCGCGTCGGCTCGTCGAAGATCACGACCCGCGGCGTCATCGACAGCCATTTGGCCAGAACGACCTTCTGCTGGTTGCCGCCCGACAGCGTGCCGACCAGGGTGTCGATCGATGCCGTCCGGATATCGAGCGCGGCGCGGCGCTCGTCGGCGTTGCGGCGCTCGATCCCGCTGCGGACGATCAGGCCGGCCGCGAAGGCCCCGAGGTTGGCGAGCGAGACGTTCTCCTTCACCGAGAAATCGAGCACCAGGCCGGACCGCTTGCGGTCCTCGGGCACCAGGAAGATGCCGTGATCGATGGCATCGCGCGGTGTCCGGACGGCGATGCGATGGCCATCGAGGCAGAGTTCGCCGCTTGCCGGCCGGTCGATGCCGAACAGGACGCGGGCAAGCTCGGTCCGGCCCGCGCCCACCAGCCCGGCCATGCCCAGAATCTCGCCGGCGCGCAGCGCGAGGTCGATGGCGTGCTCGGGATGCGCCGGCGTCCTGAGGCCCGCGATCTCGAGCACCGCCGCGCCCGGCGCGCGCTCGGCCGGGACGCGCAGTGATTTGAGGTCGCGGCCGATCATCATGCGGATCATGGCGTCGTGGTCGATCTCGCCCTTCGCCAGCTCACCGACGACCGCGCCGTCGCGCAGCACCACGACCCGGTCGGCGCATTGCTCGACCTCGACCAGGCGGTGCGAGATGAAGATCACGGCGACGCCGGCCGCTTTCAGCTCGGCGATCACCTTGAGGAGCCGCGCCGTCTCGGAGGCCGTCAGGCTGGAGGTCGGCTCGTCCATGATCACGACACGCGCCTCGAGCGACAGCGCCTTGGCGATCTCGACGAGCTGACGCTGCGCGAGCGACAGGGTGGCGACCGGGGTGGCGGCGTGGAAATCGACGCCGAGCCGCCGCAGCAGCGGCGTCACCCGCGCGTCGAGAGCCGCCCGGTCGATCAGCCTGAGCGGTCCGGCGAAGGCCGGTTCGCGACCGATCATGACGTTGGCCGCCACGTCGAGATTGTCGAACAGGTTGAGCTCCTGGTGCACGAAGGCGATGCCGGCCGCCAGGGAACCGGCGACGTCGAGGGCGCGGTGCTCGACGCCGTCGATGCGGATCGCGCCGTCGCTCGGCTCGATGACGCCTCCCAGGATCTTCATCAGGGTCGACTTGCCGGCGCCGTTCTCGCCGATCAGCGCCACGACCTCGCCACGTGCGACGCTGAGTTTCACGCGATCGAGCGCCTTCACGCCGGGATAGGTCTTGCTGACCGAGGCGAGTTCGAGGAGAGGGGTCGTCACCTAACTAACATACTCCCTCCCCAGCGAAGCGGGGGAGGTGTCGGCGTCTTACGCC
>JAEZHS010000336.1 GCA_023436825.1 Pseudomonadota bacterium
CACGCCTACTATCTCGACGACGAATGCCTCGACGCGATGGTCAAGTCGGGTTCCGCCATCGGGCCGACCATGACCTTCCCGCGCAATATCATCGACTTCACACAGCCCTACGAGCGCGCCGCCACCAAGGGCCGCATCGAGAATACGAGCCGGGAGTACGAGATCGCCTGCGCCAACCTGCAGCGCGCGCGCAAGGCCGGCATCCCGATGATGACCGGCACCGATACTGGCTTTGCCGTCACGCCCTACGGCGAGTGGCATGCGCGAGAACTCGAGATCTTCGTGCGCGATCTCGGCTTCACGCCGGCCGAGGCGCTGCGCTGCGCCACCGAAGTTGCGTCGCGCTTCCTGGCGCGCGGCGACAAGCTCGGCGTGCTGGCGCCGGGCCGCCAGGCCGACTTCATCGCCGTCGAAGGCTCGCCTCTCGACAACATTGCCCTGCTCCAGGACAAGAAGCGGATCCGGCACGTCCATATCGGCGGCAAGCGTCTGCAGATTCCCGAACGCGGCTACGACCCCAACCTCGTCACTGACAAGTCCTGGATCAACTGGAGCGACCTCTACACCCAGGAGCGGGTACAGGAACTCGGCCTGCTCGGCGGCAAGAGCCTGGCTGCTGCCGAGTGATGCATGCTGAGATCGCCGGTGCCGGCTTCGCCGGCCTGGTAGCCGCGATCGCGCTCAGCCAGCGCGGCTGGACGGCCCGCGTCCACGAGATCGATACCGAGCTGCGCGCCTTCGGCGCCGGCATCTTCATCTGGGACAACGGCCTGCGCGTGCTGCAGGCGGTCGGCGCCTACGATGCCGTGGCCGCCGGGGCCTATGCCGCGCCGGGCTATCGCACCGAGCGAAACGGCGTCTGCATGTCCTTCGGCAGGGTCAATGCCGAAGGGCACTTCCGCCTTCTCACGATGTCGCGCCAGCATCTCTATTCCGCGATCCTGGCGGCGGCACGCCGGGCGGGAGTCGAGCTGGTCACGAACTCGGGCGCCATCGGCGCATCGCCCGACGGCGTGCTCCACCTCGCCGACGGGCGCCGCCTGCGGGCCGATCTGGTGATCGGCGCCGATGGCGTGCGCTCTGCGGTGCGCGAGTCGCTCGCCTTGCCGGGCGCGCGGAAGAAGTACATCGACGGCATCATCCGCGTGCTGGTGCCGCGGGGCCCGCTGGTCGGCGGCCGTTGGGACGAGGTCATCGATTTCTGGGCCTTCGCGCCGCGGACGCTCCGCATCCTCTATACGCCGTGCGGCGCCGACTCGCTGTACATGGCCATGATGGCGCCGGTGGCCGACGCCGAGGCG
Organism: Pseudomonadota bacterium; assembly: GCA_023436825.1. The sequence continues at coordinate 1,302 of JAEZHS010000336.1, forward strand.
TCGGCGATCCCTGTCGATCCCGACGTCTGGGCTTCATGTTTCCCCGACCTGCGGCCGGCGCTCGAAGCGATCGGCACGAAGGGCCGTTACGATATCTACGAGACGACGCGGCTCGAGCGCTGGTCGGCCGGCCATGTCGCCATCGTCGGCGATTCCGCGCATGCCATGCCGCCGACGCTGGCCCAGGGAGCGGGATGCGCGATGATGAACGCGCTGGGCCTCGCCGTCGCCGTCGAAGGCGTAAGTCGCGGTGACCTGCCGGCTGCTCTTGCCGCCTGGGAGGCGCGCGAGCGGCCCCTGACCGACCATACCCAGTCGAGCGCCGCGCACCTCGCGGCGACCCGCGCGCTGGCGGAGGGCATGCCGTGGGACAGCGACGTCTTCCGGGCGGTCCGGCACGTTCCCACCGGGACTTGAGCCGGTGCCCTTGACGGCGCGGCAGGAGGACCTTCACAATTAACTAGCTAGTTAGTTAAAGGGGAAGGCATGCCGGAGGCTGGGGCGACGACGGCAAGCAAGGTTGCGATCGACATCGGAGGGACCTTCACGGACATCGCGCTGGCGACGGCCGACGGACGCATTCACCAGAGCAAGATATCCTCGACGCCGGACGATCCCAGCCGCGCGGTGATCGAGGGCGTGGCCCAGCTGCTTGCCGAGCTCGGCCTCGATCCGGCCGGCGTGAGCGAGGTGATGCACGGCACGACGGTCGGCTCGAACACCATCCTGCAAAGGGCCGGTGCGCGCACCGGCCTGATCACGACGCGCGGCTTTCGCGACGTGCTCGAGATCGGGCGCATCCGCATGCCCGACATGTTCGACCTCACATGGGAGAAGCCGCGGCCGCTGGTGCCGCGCCGTCACCGCCTCGAGGTCGCCGAGCGCATCGCCGCCGACGGCTCGATCGTGACACCACTCGACGAGGCCGCCGTCGTCGCGGCGGGTCGCGCGCTGGTTGCCGACGGCATCGAGGCGATCGCCGTCGCCTTCCTGAACAGCTACCGCAATCCGGTGCATGAGCAGCGGGCCGAGGCCGTGCTGCGCGAGGCGTTTCCCGGCCTGCTGGTGACCAGCTCCTGCGCCGTTCTGCCGGAGATCAAGGAGTACGAGCGTACCAGCACGACGGTGGTCAACGCCTACCTGCTGGCCGCCATGCAGCGTTATCTGCAACGGCTCGAATCAGGGCTGCGCGGCATCGGCGTGGCCGCACCGATCCTCGTCATGACCTCCAATGGCGGCATGCTGGCGGCCAAGGCGATCTGCGAGAAGCCGGTGCTCGCCGTCGCATCAGGTCCGGCCGGCGGCGTGATCGGCGCCGCGCGGCGCGGCGAGGCGCGCGGCGACCGCGACGTCATCGTCTTCGACATGGGCGGCACGACGGCCAAGGCGGTGATCGTCGAGGACGGACGGCCGACCATGACGTCGGAGTACGAGTTTCGCGACGGCATCTCGACCTCGAGCCGGTTCGTCAAGGCTGGCGGCTACATGCTGAAGGTGCCGGCGATCGACATCGCCGAAGTAGGCGCCGGCGGCGGGTCGATCGCCGGCATCGACAAGGGCGGCCTGCTGGTGGTCGGCCCACAATCGGCCGGCGCGGTTCCCGGTCCGGCCTGCTACGGTCTCGGCAACGACCGGCCGACGGTGACCGATGCCAACGTCGTGCTGGGCTTCATCAATCCCAGCAGCCTGGCCGGCGGGCGCCTCGGCATCGACAAGGCGCTGAGCGAGAAGGCGATCGCCGAACATCTCGCGCACCCGCTGGGCCTCGAGGTCGCCGATGCCGCGCACGGCATCCGCGCCGTCGCGAATGCCAACATGGCCCGTGCCGTGCGCGCCGTCACCGTCGAGCGCGGCCGTGATCCGCGCGATCTCACGCTGATGGCGTTCGGCGGCAATGGCGGGGTGCATGCGTTCGATCTCGCCCGCCAGCTCGGCATTCCCACGGTCGTCGTCCCGCCGCTCTCCGGCGTTTTCTGTTCGGTCGGCATGCTGGCCAGCGACGTCGAGCACATCGCGCTGGCCACCGTCGTGCGTCGCCTCGACCGCATGGATGCCGCCGAGCTGGCGCGGCTGCGACAGGGCGTGGCCGGCGAGGTCGACGCGCGACTGGCCGCCGATGGATATCGGCCCGACCGCCGTGCGATCGTCTTCGAGGCCGAGCTGCGCCACGAGGGCCAGGCCAGCGAGCTCACCGTGCCGCTCGACGGCGACGATCTCGAACGGCTGCGCGAGCGCTTCGCGGCCGAGTACTTCAAAACCTACGGCTATCGCGACACCACCCCGGTGGAGCTGATGAAGCTGCGCGCCATCGGTCGCGGCCTGCGCGACAACCGGCTGGATTTCGTCGACATGAAAATCGCACCGCGCGCCGGCGGCTCGGGGGCCGCGAGCCGCGCCGTGTCGTTCGCCCGCGGCGAGCCCGCCGTGCCGGTCCCGATCGTCGGACGCGACGCTCTCGGCAGCGTTCCCCGTCCCGGGCCCTTGATCGTCGAGGAGTTCGACGCCACCGTCGTCGTGCCGCCGGACGCCACCGTCCACTGCGATGCGATCGGCTGCATTGTCGTGGAGATCGCACCATGAAGATCGATCCGATCACCTTCGCCGTCGTCAAGAACGGTCTGGATTCGATCGCCGACGAGATGGCCTACACGGTGGTGCGAATCGCCCGCTCGGAGATCGTCAAGGACGTCATGGATTTCTCGGCGGCCATCTGCGCCGCCGATGGCCAGATGGTGGCCCAGGCCAAGACCATCGCCCAGCATCTCGGCGCCATTCCCGAAGCCATGGAGTCGGTGCTGACCGCCTTCGCCGACGACCTGCACGACGGCGACGTGGTGATCATGAACGATCCATACCACGGCGGCATGCATCTGCCCGACATCTTCATGTTCGTGCCAATCTTTCACGGCGGCGTGCGTCGCGCCTTCGCCGTCGTGATCTGCCACCATACCGATGTCGGGGGCCGCGTACCGGGCTCCAACGCCTCCGATTCGACCGAGATCTACCAGGAGGGCCTGCGCCTGCCGCCGCTCAAGCTCTACGAGCGCGGCGTCATCAATCGCACCCTGGAGAAGCTGATCCGCATTAACGTCCGCGTGCCGGATCGCGTGCTGGGCGATCTCGCCGCCCAGTATGCCGCCGCGCAGGTCGGTCGCCGCGGCCTGGAGAAGCTCATGCAGCGCTACGGCGCGGACGAGCTCGACGCCTACATGCAGGAGTTGCTCGACTACGCCGAGCGGATGACCCGGCAGGAGATCCTGACCTGGCCGCGCGGCACCTGGCGGTTCACCGACCATATCGACAACGATGGCTTCTCCGACACACCGATCCCGATCTCGGTCGCCGTCACGGTGCGTGACGACGGCACGCTCGCCGTCGACTACTCCGGCTCCTCGCCGCAGGTGCGCGGAGCGCTCAACTCGACCATGAGCTTCACGCGCTCGCTCACCTATCTCAGCGTCCGCTGCGTGCTCGCCAAGGACATTCCCAACAACGTCGGCCTGTTCCGCTGCGTCGACGTGACGGCGCCCGAAGCCTCGATCCTCAATCCGGCGATGCCCGGCGCCTGTGCCGCGCGCGCGCTCACCGGCTACCGCGTCTTCGACACCATGCTGGGCGCGCTGGCGCAGATCGTCCCGGACAAGGTGCCGGCGGCGGGCGAGGGCGGCAACAGCGTGATCTGCATCAGCGGGCTCAGGCCGAACCGCGAGCCCTTCATCATCGTCGACATGATCTGCGGGGCCTGGGGCGGCCGGCCGGACAAGGACGGCCTGGAGGCGGTGACCAACGCCTCGCAGAACCTCTCCAACATGCCGGTCGAGGTGATGGAGGCCGAGCACCCCGTGCGCATCGAGGAATATGCCTTCGTGACCGACAGCTGCGGCGCCGGCCGCCATCGCGGCGGCGTCGGCATCCGGCGCACGTATCGCGTCCTCGCACCCGAGGCGCTCCTGCAGATGCGCACCGACCGAGTCCGCTTCGCGCCGTACGGCCTGTCCGGCGGCGCGCCGGGAGGCACCTCCAGCAACTACATGGAGGTGGCCGGCGAGCGCCGACCGCTGCCCGGCAAGATCACCACCAGCATCCAGCAGGATACGGTGATCGTCCACGAACAGGCCGGCGCCGGCGGCTTCGGCGATCCGCTGGAGCGGCCGCCGGAGGCGGTGCTGGAAGACCACCTCGAAGGCAAGATCACGCGCGACTACGCGGAGCGCTTCCATGCCGTGGTGCTCACTCCCGCGGGCGCGCTCGATCGCGACGCCACCGCCGCCCTGCGGGCCGCGCGTGGGCGCGCGCAGGCTGTCGCGACGGCGGCCTGAGGCGGCGGGCATCCATGCAGGTCGTCGAGGTCCCGTCGCCGCCCCGCCGCATACGCAACGCGGCGGCGACGCGGGCGCATATCCTCACCATCGCGCAAGCCGAGTTCGTCGCCCACGGCCTGAGTGGTGCCAGAATGGACCGGATTGCCGCGACATGCGGCGTCAACAAGAACCTGCTCTATCACTACTTCGGCTCGAAGGAAGACCTCTACCTCGCGGTGATCGAGGGCATCTGGGCGGGCCTGCGCGCCAACCAGCGGGACGAGGAGCTGCTGGCGCTGCCGCCGGAACAGGCGATGCGCCGGCTGGTCACCAACACCTTCGATCATTTTGTCGCCACGCCGGAGTTGATCCGGCTGATGAGCGTGGAGAACATCCACTACGCTCGCAATCTCCGGCGCTCGACCGCGGTCAAGCCGCTTTACGGGAACCTCCTCGACACGCTCCAGACGATCCTGCGGCGTGGTCAATCCGAGGGCATTTTCCGGCGCAAGGTCGACGTGATCGATCTCTATCTGTCGATCTCGGGCCTCGCCTACTTCTTTCTGTCCAACCAGTACACGCTGTCCTGGCTGCTCGATCGCCCGTTGGTGACGCCGCGTCGCGTTGCCGCCCGGCGTCGGCACGTGGTCGACATGGTGCTGGCCTATCTCGTGCATCCGCCGCCGAGGGGGCAGGACGTGCCGGCGGCGCAATCTGGTGAAGGGAGGAGACTGGGATGAGCAGGAAATCATGGGGAGGAGTGGCGGTAGCGATGGTCGTCGCGGCCGCATTTGCGGGCTCGCTGGCCGGCCCGGCGGCCGCTCAGGAAAAGATGTCGGTGCGCCTCGATTTCGCGCCGTGGGGCGTGCAGGCGGCCGTGCACCTCGCAAACCAGAACGGCATGTTCAGGGCGGCCGGCCTCGACGTCGACGTCCAGGACGGCCGCGGCTCGGGCAACACCATCCAGCTGGTGAATGCCGGCCAGGTCGATGTCGGCCAGGTGCAGGTCGGTCTGCTCGGGGCGGCACGCGCCCAGGGCGCCGCTCTGAAGGCCATCGCCACCTTCATGCCCAAGACCGACCTCTGCGTGCTGGTCGACAAGACCTCGCCGATGACCAAGGCGGCCGATCTCAAGGGCAAGACCGTGGTCGTGTTCGCCGCCAGCCCGTGGGCGCCGCTGATCGATCCCTACCTGAAGGCGGGTGGCCTCAATCGCGAGACCGCGAAGATCGACTTCGTCGATCCCGCCGCGCTTTGGGGCACCTACATCGCCAAGCGCGCCGACGGCCTGATGTCGACGGCGAGCTCGGCCGTGCCGGTCGCCGACGCGTCCCGGCCGTCCAAGTGCCTGTGGGCCTCCGACGCCGGCCTGCACTTCATGAGCTATGGGCTGGTCGTGAAGGAGGACACCATCGCCAAGCGTGGACCGGCGCTGAAGAAGCTGATCGAGACCCAGCAGCGCGCCTGGGAGCAGATCCGCAAGAATCCCGAGGACGGCGTCAAGGCGATGCTCGCCGCCCGCCCGGACGCGCGCCTCGATCCGGCGGTGCAGAAGAGCCAGATCGTCATGTCGCTCGATTTCTTCGAGACTCCGGCGACGAAGGGCAAGCCGATCGGCTGGCAGGCGACGGCCGACTGGGAGGCGACACTGAAGACGCTGGAGGCGGCCGGCGTGGTCAAGTCGGGCTGGAGGGCCGACGACTACTTCACGAACGCGCTGATGGACTGAGACGATGCCGGAGGCATCGTCCTTCCTGGGCGCCGCGCATGTCTGCCTGCGCAACGTGGGCAAGACGTACGCCTCGCCGCGCGGGCCGGTGCCGGCGTTGGCCGGCATCGACCTCGACCTGCGAGCGGGCGAGTTCGTCAGCATCGTCGGGCCCTCGGGTTGCGGCAAGAGCACGCTGCTCAAGCTGGGCGCCGGCCTTGAGGGGCTGAGCGCCGGCGAGATCATGGTCGACGGCCGGCCGATCGACGGTCCGCCCGACGGGTTGGGAGTCGTCTTCCAGCGCGACGTCCTGCTCGACTGGCGGACCATCCTCCAGAACGTGCTGCTGTCCGTCGAGCTTGCCGGCAAGCCGATAGCCAGCTACCGCGAGCGTGCCGAGGGGCTGCTCGCGCGCTTCGGATTGGCCTCGTTCGAACATCGATATCCATGGGAGCTGTCGGGCGGCATGCGCCAGCGCGCGTCTATCTGCCGGGCCCTGCTTTCCGACCCGCAGCTCCTGTTGATGGACGAGCCGTTCGGCGCACTCGACGCGATGACGCGCGACGATCTCAATCTCGAGCTGGCGCGCATCTGGCAGGAGACCCGCAAGACCCTGCTGTTCATCACCCATTCGATCGCCGAGGCGGTTTTTCTGTCGGACCGGGTGGCCATGATGGGCCGCGCACCGGGCTCGATCATGGAGATCGTCGCCATCGACCTGCCGCGGCCGCGCTCGCTGGCGGTGCGCGAGAGCGCCGCCTTCGGCCGCTACGTCGCGCACATCCGCCATCACTTCGCCGAGCTCGGGATCGTCAAGGAGTAGCCGATGCTGAAGCGCCTGTTTGCGCCCAGCGAGGCGCGCGACGTCATCCTGGTTCTCGCCATCACCCTTCTTCTATGGGAGGGCGGGGTGTGGCTGTTCCAGCCGCCGCCCCTGATCCTGCCGGCGCCGAGCGCCATCGTCATCGCGTTCCTGCAGACGCCCGGCGTGTTCATGCGCCAGCTCGGCTTCACGCTGGGCATGACCTGCCTGGGCTTCGCGCTGGCCGTCGTGCTGGGCGTGCTGCTGGCCGTGGCGATCGTCTCGTCCAAGCTCCTCGAGCGCACGATCTACACCTTGCTGGTGGCGCTCAATTCGATTCCCAAGGTGGCGCTGGCGCCGCTCTTCGTCATCTGGATGGGGACCGGCACCGAGCCCAAGGTGGCAATCGCGCTGATGCTTGCCATCTTTCCCATCGTCATCGACACCGTGCTCGGCCTGCGCTCGGTCGATCCGGACATGCTCCATCTCGCCCGCGTGTCGCGCGCCTCGCCGCTGGTCGTGCTGGCCAAGATCAAGTTCCCCTGTGCGTTGCCCAGCCTGTTCGCCGGCATGAAGGTCGGCATCTCCTTCGCACTCGTCGGCGCCATCGTCGGCGAGTTCGTGGCCGGCAGCAAAGGACTGGGGTTCCAGATCCTGGTGGCGCAGGGCCAGTTCGACACCCTGGGGGTCTTCGTCTGCCTGGTGTTGCTCGGGATCTTCGGCACGCTTCTGTTCTTCGTGCTCGATTATGCCGAGCGCCTCTGCCTGCCGTGGCATGTCTCGCAGCGCGGCCGCCACAGCACCAGCGAATAACCGCAAGTCCTGCTATCGTAGGTGCCGTTCCGCGTTCAGAGGCATTTCATGACTGGTCCGACTCGCCGCCGCTTCACGCAATCCGCAGCGTCCGGCGTGGCCGGCCTCGCCGCTGCGACGCCATTCGTCGGCACTACCGCGCATGCCCAGCCGGCGGGCTACGACGCCGATGCGATGGCGGCGGAGATCTCCGCCCGCCTGTTCGCCGGCGACGGGCTTGCCCGGCCGGCGCCGGAGCGGCCGACTGTCTCCGACCTCGCCAAGGGACTCGACCGAACTCTCGTGCTCGGCGGCGGCGGTGAATACTACGTCGCCTGGTACTGCGGTTTCCTGCACGGACTGCTGGAGCACAATGTCGACCTCGACATCGCGGAGATGATCGTCGGCACGTCGGCCGGCGCCTATGCCGGTTCGGCGCTGTCCTCGGGTCATTTCAAGCACCTGCGGCGCATGTTCGACATATCGGCTCATTTCCCGGGCCTGTTCGCCAAGCTGGCGCCGGTCACGGACCCCAACCTCAGCCAGAAGCGCGCGCAGGAGATCAATTTCAACGTGAAGGACGGCAGCCCGGCTTCGATCCGCGCCATTGGCCGGGCAGCGCTCGCCGCCGACAACCGGCTCAACGGCAATGGCGTGGAACGTCTCGCCTGGCTGCTCACCGACGACAGCCGCAGCGACTGGCCGGTCGCCAAGATGTTCACGACCTCCAACGATTGCTACACGGGCGAGCGGCTGGTCGTCGGCCAGGCGGTGGCGCGTCGCAACGGCATTCCGCTCGCCCATGCCGCTGCGGCCAGCTCCTCGCTGCCCGGCGCGATGGGTCCGACCTTGCTCGGCCAGCGTTATTGCATGGACGGCGGCATCGCTCGCACGTGGGCACACACCGACGTCGTCGCCGGGTCGAAGCGGGCGCTGGTGATCACCCTCACCAACGGCTACGAGGGCGCGCTGCTGAGCGGCATCCCGCACAACATCCACGACGAGATGAAAGCGCTCGAAGCCACCGGCACCAAGGGCATGCTCATCATTGCCGGAACGCCGCCCGGGGTGAACCTTCTCGACCCGAAGCAGATCAAGCCGGCCCTCAGCGCCGGCTTCGAGCGCGCGAAGATCGAGGCGCCGAAGATCCGCGCCTTCTGGGCATGAGCCCCTGAGCCTACCGCCGTGAACCAGGCGCGGTGTCGCGCAAATAGGTGAGGGCAGCCTGCACGCCGCCGGTCTTGTGCGGCACCTTGGCGAGGCCCAGCGCCATCTCGACGCCCGACAGCGTGCCCAGCAGCATGAGGTCGTTGAAGTCGCCGAGATGGCCGATGCGGAAGACCTTGCCCGCGACCTTGCTGAGGCCCTGGCCCAGCGACAGGTTGAAGTTCTCGAGCGCGACCTTGCGGAAGGCGTCGGCATCGTGGCCCTCGGGCATGACGATCGCCGTCAGCGAACCCGAGTAGGCGTTGGGATCGCTGCACAAGATCTCCAGGCCCCAGGCGTTCACGGCCGTGCGCGTCGCTTCGGCATGTCGCGCATGGCGGGCGAAGACGGCGTCGAGCCCTTCCTCCAGAAGCATGTCGCAGGCTTCGTTGAGGCCGTAGAGCAGGTTGGTGGCGGGCGTGTAGGGGAACCAGCCGTTGGCGTTGGCCGCCAGCATCTCCTCCCAGTTCCAGAAGGCCTTGGGCATCTTCGAGCTTTTGGACGCCGCGACCGCCTTTTCGCTGACGGCGTTGAAGGAGAGGCCCGGCGGCAGCATCAGGCCCTTCTGCGAGCCCGCGACCGTCACGTCGACGCCCCAGGCATCGTGGCGGTAGTCGATCGAACCCAGCGAGGAGATGGTGTCGACCAGCAGGAGGGCGGGGTGCTTCGCCGAATCGATGGCGCGACGGACGGCGCCGATGTCGCTGGTGACGCCGGTCGAGGTCTCGTTGTGGACGATGCACACCGCCTTGATGGCGTGGTCCTTGTCCTCCTTCAGGCGCTTCTCGATGGCCGCGGGATCGGCGGGCTTGCGCCAGTCGCCGCCCAGGAACTCGGACTTGATGCCGAGCTTGTCGGCCATCTTCTTCCACAGCGAGGCGAAGTGGCCGGTCTCCCACATCAGCACCAGGTCGCCGGACGACAGCGTGTTGACCAGCGCCGCTTCCCACGCGCCCGTGCCCGACGCCGGATAGACGATCACCGGTTGCCTGGTCTGGAACACCTGGCGGACGCTTCTAAGTACCTTCCTTGCGAGCGCGTTGAACTCGGGTCCGCGGTGATCGATGGTCGGATGATCCATCGCGCGCAGGATGCGGTCCGGGACATTGGTCGGCCCGGGGATCTGCAGGAAGTGCCGTCCGCTGGGATGTGAGTTCAGGCGCATGTGAGATCCTTTCCATCGTCTCGACCGGAGCCGAGCGCAGCGAGGCGAAGTGGAGAGACCTTGCCGGCGATAGGCAAGCGACTGCGCTCACTTCGTTCGCTTCGCTCAGGGCTGCGAACGAGCTACTGGCGTAGCTCGCTCTTGCATTTTGTATACAACATGCCAAACTGAGTCCATAGGCTCCGGATGGACGGTTTCAATATCGCGATCACTCGCTCGACCCTGCCGCAAGCGGCGGCGGAACGGCTGCGCACCTTGATCATCGAAGGTGCCCTGGCGCCGGGTGCGCGGCTGAACGAGCGGGAGCTCAGCGAGCGCCTCGGCGTGTCGCGCACGCCGCTGCGCGAGGCCTTTCGCCTGCTGGCGGCCGAAGGCCTGCTGCTGCAGCTGCCCAATCGCGGTGTACAGGTGGTGGCGCTCTCGCGCGAAGATGTGCGCCATGCCTTTGAAGTGATGGCATCCCTCGAGGGGCTGGCGGGCGAACTCGCCGCGGCCCGAGCCACCGATGCCGATCTCGACGATCTCAGGATGCTGCAGGGCGACCTGGAAAGCGCCCACAAGCGGCGCGACCTGCCGGGCTACTACCGCGTCAACCGCGCCATCCACGACCGCCTCAACGCCATCGCCGCCAATCCGGTGCTGGCCCAGACTTACCGCTCGCTCAATGCGCGCCTGCATGCGCTGCGCTTCCGCTCCAACCTGAACGGCGCCAAGTGGAACCGGGCCGTTGCGGAACATCGTTCCATGCTCGATGCACTTGCGGCGCGCGATGGCGCTGCGCTACGTGACCTTCTCGTCCGGCATCTGCACGCCAAGCTTCAGGCGGTGCTGGAGACGATGGGGCAAGACAAAGAGTAGTTGGGAGGAGTTACTCATGACGTACAAGACTTCGCGGCGCCGTGCGCTGCAATTCGGCTTGGCCGCTTCGCTGGCGGCGCCGGCGATAGCGCGGGCTCAACAGGCCTGGCCGAACGGGCCGATCACCTGGATCAACCCGTTCCCGGCCGGCGGCGGCACCGACGTGTTCGCACGGCCCTTGGCGGCCCAGGTCGGCGACCAGCTCGGCGTACAGGTCATCATCGACAACAAGGGCGGCGCAGGTGGCACGGTCGGCGCCTCGCAGGCGGCCAAGATGAAGCCCGACGGCCAGACCTTCCTGGTCGGCGCCGTGCATCACACCATCGCGCCGTCGATCTACAAGAGCCTCGACTACGACCTCGAGAAGAGCTTCGAGCCGATCATCATGATCGCCCTGGTGCCGCAGGTGATCTCGATCAATCCCAACCGCGTGCCGGTGAAGACGGCCGCTGAGTTCATCGAGTACGTGAAGAAGAATCCCGGCAAGGTGAACTACGCTTCGGCCGGCGCCGGGACGGCGCACCACCTCGCGGGCGAACTGTTCAAGCTCGAGACCAAGACCGATATCGTGCACGTGCCCTATCGCGGCGCCGGTCCGGCCATGCAGGACCTGCTGGCCGGCAATGCCGACATGATGTTCGACGGCATGGGCACGTCGGCGCAGCAGATCAAGGCCGGCAAGCTCGCGGGCCTCGCAGTCGCCACGCCCAAGCGGACGGCGGAGTTCCCCGACATGCCGACAGCCGCCGAGATCGGCGTGCCGAACTGGATCGTCTCGACCTGGTATGGACTGTGGGCCGTCAAGGGAACGCCGGAGCCCATCGTCGATCGCATGTACCAGGAGGTCGTGAAGGCGTTGAACAATCCCAAGCTCCAGACCATCTGGAAGGAACAGACGGCGCAGGTCGGCGGCGAGTCCCGCGCGGACTTCGCCAAGCGGATCCGCGCCGAGATCGAGAAATGGCAGAAGGTCGTTGACGCGGCCGGAGTGAAGCTGGACTGAGCACGCTGACGCACATTGCCGGCCCTCCGGCCATTGTC
>JAEZHS010000495.1 GCA_023436825.1 Pseudomonadota bacterium
TGCAGCAGGGCGTCCTCAACGGGCTCGCCGATGCCGCGGCGAACCTGTCGACCAGCGTGCCGGTGCTGCTCGGCAAGACCGAGCGCATGGTCCACGCCACCACCCAGTCCAGCAACGCCGTGTTCGCCTTCAGCGGGGCGCGGACGGCCGTGCTCACCACGCGCGGCTTCGGCGACACGCTGACCATCATGCGCGCCACCGGCCGGGTGGCGGGGCTCAGCGTCTTCGAACGCCATCACTACCGGGCCACCGCCAAGCCGCGCCTGCTGGTCGATGAACGCGACATCTTCGAGATCGCCGAGCGGGTCGACGCCGAGGGCGAGGTCATCACACCGCTGGACGAGGCCGAGGTGGCCCGCGTGGCGCGGCTCCTGGTGGAGCGGGGCTACGAAGCGGTCGCCGTCGCCTATCTATTTTCCCACCAGAACCCGGCGCACGAGCGGCGCACCGCGGAGATCATCCGGCGCGAGGCGCCGCAGCTCTACGTTTCGGTCTCCGCCGACGTGGCGCCGGTCATGGGCGAGTACGAGCGCAGCGCGACGGCGCTGTTCAACGCCTATGTCGGGCCGGTTATCGATAGCTACCTGTCGCGCCTCGAGCGGACGCTCGCCGACAACGGGCTGAAGCAGAAGCTGCTCATCGTCCAGGCGAACGGCGGGCTGGCGACCGTGGCGCAGACCGTGCCGATCTACACCATCGAGTCCGGTCCCGCGGCCGGCGTCGTCGGCACGGCGCACATGGCCGAGCGGCTCGGCCATCGCAACATCATCGCCACCGACGTGGGAGGCACGACGTTCAAGGTGGCGATCGTCGAGAGCGGAGCCTGGAGCTACAGCACGCAGACCGTGCTCAACCAGTACCAGCTCCGCCTGCCGATGATCGACCTCGCCTCGATCGGCGCCGGCGGCGGCTCGATCGCCTGGGTCGACGGTCAGCGCCTGCGCATCGGCCCCAAGAGCGCATCGGCCGATCCGGGACCCGCCTGCTACGGGCTGGGCGGCACCGAGCCGAGCGTGACCGACGCCGACGTGGTCCTGGGCTACATCGCTCCCGATAATTTCCTCGGCGGCCGCATGAAGCTGCATCGCGACCGCGCGCTGGATGCGATCCGCACCCGCATCGCCGATCCGCTGTTCGGCGGCGACGTGATCGCCGCCGCAGCGGGCATCCGCAAGGTGGTCGACAGCCAGATGGCCGACCTGATCCGCAAGTGCACCCTGGAGCGCGGCTACGATCCGCGCGACTTCGTGATGATGGCCTATGGCGGGGCAGGGCCGGTTCATGCCGCCTCCTATGCGGCCGAAGCCGGTGCGACCAAGCTGTTGGTGCCGTATTTCGCGACCGTGCATTCGGCCTATGGCGCGGCGCTCTCGGACATCCGCTTCAGCCTGCAATTCTCCGAGCCCATCGTGCTGCCCAACGATGCGGCGCGCATCGAGAAGATCTTCAAGGACATGGAGGCCAAGGGCACGGAGGCGCTGGAGCGCGCCGACGTGCCGCCGGCCAACCGGCGCTACGACCGCTGGGTCGAAGCGCGCTATCGCCGCCAGGTCCACCAGCTGCGCATTCCCGCGCCCGCCGTCATCGACGAGGCGGCGCTGGCGCCGCTGGGCCGCGCCTTCGAGCGCGAGTACGAGCGGCTGTTCGGGCCCGGCTCGGGCATGGCCGATGCCGGGATCGAGCTCGTCAACTACGGCGTCGATGCAGTCGGCGTGGTCGACAAGGCGCCGTGGAAGGAAGCGCCGCGCAGTGGCACCGTCGCACCGTCATCGACGCGCGACGCTTATTGCCCGCTGCGGCAGGCCATGGCTCCGACGCCGATCTATGACGGGCCGAGCCTGCCGCCCGGCACGGAGATCGCGGGCCCCGCGGTCATCGAGCATCCCGGCACGACGATCGTGGTGCTGGCGGGCCAGAGCGCCAATATCGACGCCTTCCGCCACACCCACATCACCATCGCCAGCAACGACAAGGGAGGCCGCGGTGGCCGCCAGTAATTCGCGGATCGATCCGGTCACCTTCGAGGTGCTGAACCATCGCCTGCTCAGCATCACTGAGGAGATGGGCATCCAGTACATGCGGTGCTCCGGCTCCAACGTGCTGATCACCGGCAACGATGCGGCGACCGCCATCATGCAGCCGGACGGCGCGCTGGTCTCGGTCGGGCCGTACATCGTGACCCAGGGCAACGTGCTGCCGCTGATCGTCGACAGCACCAAGCGGCTCAGCGCCGACGTCGGCATCAACGACGGCGACATCTTCATCTGCAACGATCCCTATCTCGGCGCCATCCATCATCCGGACTTCGCCACCGTCGCTCCCATCTACTGGAAGGACGAGCTGATCGGCTGGATCGGCGCCTCGGGCCACCAGCTCGACACAGGCGGCATGGATCCCGGCGGCTTCTCGATCAAGGTGGTCGACGTGCACCAGGAGGGCCTGCGCATGCCGCCGGTCAAGCTGGTGGACCGCGGCACCATGCGTGAGGACGTGCTGCGCTGGATCATGAACCAGGTGCGCGACCCGCTGGTCGGCCTCGACGTGAAAGGGCAGGTGGCCGCGCTCAACACCGGCCGCCGCCGCATCATCGAGCTGATCGAGAGCTGGGGCGTCGACACGGTGAAGGCGGTCATGGCCCAGTCGATCGATCATGCCCGCGAGAAGCTCAGGAAGCGGCTAAGCGAGCTGCCCGACGGCGTGTGGCGCGACGTGCAGTACATCGACCATGACGGCCACGAGACCAAGATCTATCAGATCGTCTGCACCATGACGAAGAAGGGCGAGGCGCTGACCTTCGACTTCGAAGGCACCAGCCCCAACGCCCGCGGCCTCATCAATTCGACCTATTCGGGACTGCAGGCGGCGGTGCTGTCGGCGGTCTACATCAACCTGTGCTGGGATATCCCGTGGAACCGCGGCGTGCGCGATTGCATCGAGCTCGTCACCAAGCCCGGCACGGTCAACAACTGCGCCTATCCGGCGCCGTGCGCCATGGCCACCATCTCGGCGGTGATCGTCACGATCGACGCCTCGTGGCGCTGCCTGTCACAGATGTTGATGGCCGACGAGCGTTATCGTGAGCAGTCGATGGCGGTGTGGTCGGGCACGTCGATGGCGCCGATCTTTGCCGGCACCAGCCAGCACGGCTTCCCCTTCGCCGCCACCGAGATGAGCCACTTCGGCGGCGGCGGCGGCGCGCGCACCTACGACGACGGCGTCGATACGGCGGGCATCGTGTTCAACACGACGCCAAACATGCCCAACATCGAGGACCAGGAATCGGAATACCCGGTCCTCTATCTCTTCCGCCGCCACCTGCGGGATTCCGGCGGCCCCGGCCGTTATCGCGGCGGACGCTCGGCGGAGCTCGCCTACACGGTGCACAAGGCGCCGGACAATCGGCTCGACGGGCTGTTCGCCGGCACCGGCGCGGAGATGCCCAACGCCATCGGCATCGGCGGCGGCATGCCGGGTGCGGCGATCCGCATTGCGCGCGTCCTCGGCACGGACATCGCGGCGCGCGTGCGTGACGGCGCCCCGTTGCCCGACGCGCTGGAGGGGATCCAGGGCAGACTCGAGATCTTGCCGCCCAAGCATACGCGCTCGTCGATGGATCTGGGCGACGTTTGGTACCACAGCTGGCAGGCCGGCGGCGGCTACGGCGATCCGCTGCGTCGCGACCCCGAACGCGTGGCGATGGACGTGCGGCGCAAGGCCGTATCTGCGGCCGCCGCGGCGGATATCTATGGCGTGGTCCTGGGCAGCGATGGGGCCTGCGACGTGAAGGCCACCGAGGCGCGGCGCGCGGAGCTGCGGCAGGCCCGGCTGAAGCAGGCCGTCACGCCGGATCTCGGCGACGCCGTGATGACGTTCGCCGGATCGGGACGGCGGTCGGTCGCCGAGACGCTCACGATCGATTTCGACAAGGGCACCGTGGCCTGCGGCGACTGCGGCCACGTCCATTGCCGGCCACAGGACAATCTCCTGAAGCATCTGCGCGAGGTGAAGGCGCCGCTGCACACGGCAGGACCCGTCCGTGGCGAGGACTACGACATCGGCCGGTTTCGACTGCGCCAGCTCTGCTGCAGCAGCTGCGGCAGCCTGGTGGACGTGCAGGTGGCGCTCGACGGTGCGCCGAGGCCGTACTTCCGCATCGACGACTGGCCGGTCGCGGCCGCTGCAGAATAGGGATCGACAATGCTGGTACGTTTTTCCAAGGACAAGGCGTCGCGGCTTCGCACCGGGCTGGTGATCGGCGATCGTGTGCACGACATCAGCGCGCGCTACCCGACGGTGGCGCACTTCGTTGCCGCCCATCCCGACGGCTGGGACGCCAGGACCCTCGACCTTTCCGGCACGGAGAGCCACCCGGCGGCAGGCGTCCATCTCGGCCCGCCGGTCGACGACGGCGCGTCGGTCTACCTGGTCGGGGCCAACTACAAGAAGCACGCGGAAGAGGCCGGCCTCGACGTGCCGGCCAGTCCCGTGATCTTCATGAAGCCGACGACCGCGCTGGTCGGGCCGTACGATCCGATCCAGTTGCCGTCGATCTCGTCGGAGATGGACTACGAAGGCGAGCTTGCCGTCATGATCGGCCGCGAGGCGTGCCGCGTCAGCAAGGAGGATGCGCCGCGCCACGTGGCCGGCCTCACGGTGGTCAACGACGTGACGGCGCGTGACCTGCAATGGGTGATGCTGGGCAAGAACCGCATCGTCGACTGGCTGTCGAGCAAGGCGCTGGACAAGAGCACGCCGGTCGGCCCGGGCATCGCCAGCCGTACGGCGGCCGCCGACCCGCACAAGCTCCGGCTCACCACCGATCTCAACGGCCAGCGCATGCAGGACGGCGAGACCTCGATGATGGTGTTCTCGATCTGGCAGCTCATCGAGTTCCTGTCAGCGCGCGTGACGTTGCGGCCGGGCGACATACTGTCCACCGGCACCCCGGTCGGCGTCGGCGGCTTCCGCAAGATCTTCCTCAAGGCCGGCGACCGGCTGCGCATCGAGGTCGAGCATGTCGGCGTGCTCGACAATCCGGTGGCGAAGGACTGACGATGTCCGACTTCGCCGGGAAAGTCGTCCTCGTGACTGGCGGCACGCGCGGCATCGGCCTGGAACTGGTGCGCGCCTTCGCGGCGGCCGGGGCGATCGTGGCGTTTTCCGGCAAGGCGGCGGAGACGGTGGAGGAGGGGCGACGACAGCTGGACGGTGAGCCGGGCATATCGGGCAGGCTGCATGGCTTCGTCGCCGAGCTCGCCGATCCCGCCGCGCCGCGCCGCCTGGTCGACGAGGTCGTTGCCGCCTGCGGCGGCATCGACGTGCTGGTATGCAACGCCGGGCTTGTCGGCAGCAACGATCTCTGGGCGCTGGAGCCTGAGGAATGGGACCGCATCGTCGCCGTCAACCTGCGCGCGGCCTTTTTCTGTGCCCGCGAGGCGGCCGTCTCCATGCGGGCGCGCGGCGGCGGCAGCATCGTCAACATCGCATCGGTGGCCGGCCAGATCGGCGGCGCTGCGACGGGACCGGCCTATGTGGCATCGAAGGCAGGAATGATCGGGCTGACCAAGTCGCTCGCCCGGCACTTCGCGGCGTCGCACATCCGCGTCAATTGCGTGGCCCCGGCGGACATCGAGACCGACATGACTGCGGCCTGGCCGGACGAACTGCGCCAGCGCCTGAAGGCGATGACGCCGCTGGCACGATTCGGGCATGTCGGCGAGGTGTCGCAGGCGGTGATGTATCTGGCCGGCGAGGGGGCGTCGTTCGTCACTGGCCACACGCTCAACGTCAATGGTGGGATCTACATGGGCTAGCAGTGAGGAAAGGGGAGTCGTCATGTCAGTCACGCGTCGTCGTCTAGTCTTAGCAGGGGCCATGCTGCCGTTGGTCGGGAGGCAGGCATTCGCCGCCGAACCGGTCAAGGTCGGCGCGCTCTATCCGTTGTCCGGCCAGGTCGCGAAGTCCGGCGAGGACACGCTGAACGGCATCCGTCTCGCCGTCGACATCATCAACAAGAAGTATCCCGACCTGAAGATGCCGCTGGCGGCCGACGAGGGCCTGACCGGCTTGGGCGGCGCACCAATCGAGCTGATCGCGGCCGATCACCAGGGCTCGCCCGAAACCGGCGCGGCCGAGGCCGAGCGGCTGATCGTGCAGCGCAAGGTGGCGGCGCTGGTCGGCGCCTTCCACAGCTCGGTGGCGGCGACGTCAAGCCAAGTCGCCGAGCGCCTGCAGACGCCGTATGTCTCGGGCGAGTCGGAAGCGACGCCTCTCACCGAGCGCGGCTATCGCTGGTTCTTCCGCACCACGCCAAGCTCGCGCACGCAGGCGCGCGACTTCTTCACCTTCCTGCGCGACATCAACAAGACGCACAACAACTCGGTCAAGTCGATCGCCGTCGTGCACGAGAGCACGCTGTGGGGCCAGGAGTTCGCCAAGTCGGTCGACGGCTATTTCGCCGAGTTCCCGGAATTCAAGAAGTCGATCGTGGTCGGCTACCAGCAGGGCACGGCCGACGTCACCAGCGAAGTGCAGAAGCTGATCGCCGCCAAGCCCGATGCGGTGTTCCATGCCTCGTACGACGCCGAGGCCATCCTGTTCGCGCGCACCTACAAGCAGTACGGCTTCAACCCGCAGGGCATCCTGGCGATCGGCGCTTCGTTCGGCTCCAATGCCTTCCGCGATGCGCTCGGGGCCGACTCCAACTACTTCTTCGTGCGCGAGCACTGGTCGCGCGACCTCGCCGACCGCAATCCGCTGGTCGGCCAGATCGCCAAGATGTATCGCGACCGTTACGGCAAGGACATGGACGGCACGCCGGCCCGCGCCTTCACGGCCATGATGGTCCTGGCCGATGCGATCAACCGTGCCAAGTCGACCGACCGCGAGAAGATCCGCGAGGCTCTCGCCGCCACCGACATCAAGGGCGACGCGCTGATCATGCCGTGGGAGGGTGTGAAGTTCGACAAGACCGGCCAGAACATCCTGACACGCGGCATCTTCGTGCAGACCCTCGACGGCACGCCGAAGATGGTCTGGCCGGCGGACTTCGCCGTGGCCAAGCTGGTCTGGCCGCGGCCGGCCTGGCGCTGAGAACGGACGGAGCGATGGCGAAGCGCGATCGGGGAATCCATGTCTGAGCAGTTGATCATCCAATTGCTCGTGAGCGGCCTGGGCATGGGCTTCATCTTCGCCCTGATCGCGATCGGCCTGACGCTGATCTACGGCGTCATGGGCGTGGTGAACTTCGCCCATGGCGAGTTCATCATGCTCGGCATGTACGCGACCTACCTGGCGTACGTGACGTGGGGCGTCGATCCGGTCCTCAGCCTTCCGTTCGTCGTCGTCTTGATGTTCTGCTTCGGGCTGGTCATCTACTACCTGCTGATCCGCCGCGTGCTGCAGGGCAGCATGCAGTCGCAGATCTTCGCGACCTTCGGTTTGATGGTGTTCCTGCAGGCCGCGGCGCAATTCGTGATGGGCGCCGACTACTTCGCCGTGCGCAACAGCTGGCTGTCGGGCGTGGTGAAGCTGGGCGGCGTCGTGCTTCCCGTTCCCCAGATCGCCGCCGTCGTCGGCGCCTCGCTGGCGACGGTGCTGCTGTACCTTCTGGTCTTCCGGACGTCGGTTGGCCGCCAGTTGCGGGCGGCGTCGCAGGACGCCCAGGCGGCGGCGACCCTCGGCATCAACGTATCGCTGATGTACGCCTTTGCCTGGGGCATCGGCGCGGCCTGCGTCGGCGTCGCGGCCTCCCTGCTGGCCAACTTCTACTACATATTCCCGCGTGTCGGCGCGGTGTTCGTGCTGCTGGCCTATGTCGCCGTGGCCCTGGGCGGCTTCGGCTCGATCCACGGCGCCCTGCTGGCCGGCGTGCTGATCGGCCTGATGCAGGTGGTGATCGGCTTCTTCCTCAGCTCGGAGCTTAAGTACGTGCCGGTCTACCTGCTCTATCTCGCCGTGGTGTTGCTGCGCCCGCGCGGCCTGTTCGGGCGAAGCTAGACATGGCCCAGCCAACGACCGCGCCGTCGCGCGCGTCCCTCGTCGCCCTCCTCGTCGTGGGCGCGATCCTGCTCCTCCTGCCGCTGGCGATCGCCGACCGGCCCTTCGAGCTGCGCATGGCCACGATGGTCCTGCTGTTCGCCACCATGGGGCAGGGCTGGAACGTGCTGGGCGGCTATGGCGGGCAGATCTCGATCGGCCATGGCCTCTATTTCGGCCTCGGCGCCTATACCTCGGCCGTCCTGTCGGTGAAGTTCGGCGTCAATCCCTGGCTCGGCCTGCCGCTCGCGATCCTGGTGCCGACCTTGTGCGCGGTCGCCATCGGCATTCCCTGCTTCAGGCTGCGCGGACACTACTTCGTCATCGCCACCTTGGTGGTGGCCGAGTCGGTATTCCAAGTGTTCACCGTGTGGGACTGGGTCGGCGCCGCGATCGGCCTCGAGCTGCCGGTGCGGCCCGACGGCTGGCTGAACTTCCAGTTCCATCGCGACAAGACGCCTTACTATTACCTGGCGCTCGGACTGCTGGCCGTGGTGACCTTCGGCGTCTGGCGCATGGGGCAGTCGCGGCTGGGCTTCCTGCTGCGCGCCGTGCGCGACGACGAGGAGGCGCTGCGCAGCCTCGGCTTCTCGCCGCAGGTCTACAAGTCCATCGCCATGGCGATCAGCGCCGCCATCCTGGGCGCCGCCGGCATGTTCCATGCGCAGTACGTGCTGTTCGTCGACCCGTTCAGCGTGCTGGGGCTGCATCTGTCGGTGCTGGTCGCGCTGTTCGCCATCCTCGGCGGGTCGGGTACCCTGTTCGGTCCGATCCTGGGAGCTGCCATCCTGGTGCCGCTGTCGGAGTATTCGCGCGTCGCCTTCTCGGGAAGCGGCCGCAATGTCGATCTGCTGATCTACGGATTCCTGATCATGGTCATCGCGGTCTATCGACCGGACGGCCTGATCGGTTGGCTGAGCCGGCCGGCCGGCTCCAGGCGCCGTGCCGGCGCTTCCATGAAAGGACAGGGTCAATGAAGTTCGAGATCACCTTCAAGCGCGGCGGAACGCTCAGCATGACGACGTTGGACGCGGCGCCCAAGACGGCGGCTGCGGTCAAGGCCGAGGCGCCGATCGAGACCATGGCCTACCAGGCGCGCTGGTCGGGCCGCGAGTTCGCCATGCCGGTCAACTTCAAGCACAAGCCGCCGCGCGAGCACCAGAGCATCCGCGCCAATATCGGCGACGTGATCTACTTCCAGGAATGGCCCGACGCCTACGACCGGTCGGGCTTCGAGAATATCGGCATCTTCTACGGTGCGGAGATCGTGCGCGAGTGGCGCGGCGATGCGCCGGTGAACGTGTTCGGCCGCATCGATCCCGCCCAGTACGACCTGCTGCGCGAGATCGGCGATCGCGTGTGGCGGCAGGGCGGCGAGCAGATCACGATTCGTCTGGTCGAGGACTGAGCATGGCCCCGACGTTGTCGGTCCGTCAGGTGTCGCGGTCGTTCGGCGGTTTGCAGGCCGTCAACTCGGTCTCGCTGGACGTGGCGGCCGGCGAGATCCTCGGCATCATCGGGCCCAACGGCGCGGGAAAGTCGACGCTGTTCAACCTGATCGCGGGACAGCTCAGGCCCGATTCGGGCACGGTCGAGTTCGAGGGGAGGCCGGTCACCGGGCTGGCCACCGAAGCGCTCGTTCGCTGCGGTCTCGCCAAGACGTTCCAGACATCGCGGCCGTTCGGCACCATGACCTTCCTGGAGAACGTCATGGTGGCGGCGCTGTTGCGCGTGCCGGGGATCGCCACGGCCCGCCGCATCGCGTTCGAGCAGCTCGAGACCGTGGGCCTGGCCCATCGCGCCGACGTGCCGGCGGCATGGGCCAGCACCGGCCAGCGCAAGCGGCTGGAGATCGCGCGGGCGCTCGCCACGCAGCCGCGCATGCTGCTCCTCGACGAGCCGTTCGGCGGTGTCGACCTGCCGTCGGTCGATGCGCTGATCGACCTCCTGCAGGCGGTGCGCAGCCGCGGCATCACCCTGATGGTGATCGAGCACAATCTCGAAGCCGTCCACCGCCTGGTCGACCGATTGATCGCGATGCACCTGGGCGAGGTCATCGTGAGCGGATCGCCCGAGCAGGTGACGCGCGACCTGCGGGTCGTGCAGGCCTATCTCGGCGCGAGCGAGGCGGCGCATGCTTGAGGTCGCCCATCTCGATGCCGGCTACGGCGACCACCAGGTGCTGTGGGACGTCTCCATCCGGGTGTCCGACGGTGAGGTCGTGGCCCTGCTCGGCCCCAACGGCTCGGGCAAGAGCAGCCTGATGAACTCCGTGTCCCGGCTGGTGACGCGCCTCGGCGGCACCATCGTCTTGGACGGCGTGGCCCTGCACGAGCTGCCCGCCTACAAGCTGCCGCGCCACGGCCTGTCCCATGTGCTGGAGCGGCACCGGAT
>JAEZHS010000526.1 GCA_023436825.1 Pseudomonadota bacterium
GCCTGCGCCGCAGCTGGTGGGAGAGCACCGACGAAGCCGAACGCGCGAAGCTCGCCGACCGGATCCAGGAGCGGGCGTACCAGGTCGTGCCATACGTCAACGGCGGCCAGTGGAAGCAGTTCACGGCCGTGCGGACGAACGTCTCGGGGCTGGGGCAGTCGACGGTGCCGGTGTTCTGGGAGGTGGCGAAGGACGGGTGAGCGTCTCTCTGCTGTCGAAGGCATCGCTCGGCAGCATGGGACCGTCCGTAAAGGCCCGGAGACATACCTGCTTCTGGCTTCCGTTGGCCTGACTCGCCTCCACATTTGCGCGTATCAGAAGCGACGCGACCATTGCGCACTACGGCGCGAGCAGTGCATCGATTGTTGCCTGGTCGAACGCCGCGGCGGGCAGCCTCTCCGGCCCAACGATCGACGCTGGCATCGGGGTCAGCATCTTGTCGATGCGCATCCGTTTGCCGGCACGTCGGCGGCGCAGCCGTGCAGCCTCGCCAAACTCCGAGCGCAGGGTAACCGCCAGGCGCGCGGTGATCCGCAATCGCCGCATGCGCTCGAGTCGTTCCTCGACGTAGGGCCGGAACGATTCGTGTTTCCGCTCGCCCGCCAGGATGATCTCGCTGACCAACCGGACGTCCCGCAAGGCAATCGAAAGTCCCTGGCCGATGATGGGATCATTGTGCCCCGCTGCGTCGCCGATCAAGACCACGCCGGGCGCAGTCGGATCCTCTGTCCAGTGATCCTCGTTCGAGTATGAATTGAAGGGACCGATCGGTCGCGCCTTGGAGATGTCGTTGGCGAAGGGCAGGCAAGCGAGACTGCCGAAGGCCGCGATGATGTTCTCCCTCCGCTGAGGTCCGGCATAAGCGGCCTTGTCGTTGAAGCCGTAGCAAAGATAGAGGCGGACCCGGTCCCCGCCCTGAGGAAAGATCAGAAAATGCAATCGGTCCTCGGTGCCGATGACCTGCAGGTCTTGCGGCCACGCGGGTACACCCTCTACCAGCATTCCACCGATGAGTATTCGCGGCGAATCGGTGAGGACCTTCAGGCCGAGCTGGCGGCGCAGCTGGGAATGACGACCGTCGGCGCCGATCACGAGACGCGGCCGCCATTCGGTCGCAACACCGTCGCGGCGGAATGAAACAGAGGGCGAGGATCCTGCCGAGAGCTCGATCCTGTCGATGCCGCGGAGGACGGTGGCACCGGCCGCCTCGGCCGCCGCGGCCAGCGCTGCGCACATGGCAGGATGGCTCATGCAGAACGGGCCCGGCACATCGGCCAGCATGGCCGAGAGGTCGAGGGCGAGAGGAAGGGCTGAGTCGCCGGGTGTATTCTCGTCGTAGGGAATGCTGCGTTTGGTGAAGACGCCGCCGGCTATGGCAAGCGTTTCGAGCAGGCCCAGCCGCTTCAGCTCGGCGACACCCCATGGAGCCATGAACTCACCGCGCACGCGGTCCAAGGGGACCAGATCGCGTTCGAGGACGGCGACGGCAATGCCGCTGCGCGCCAGCACCGTGGCCAGTGCGCCGCCGGCGATACCGCCGCCGACAATAACGACATCGTGCGTTTCGGACATGATGCGCGGCCTCCTTGAGGTGCTCCGGCCAGGGCCGCAACGCTACCAAGGGGCGACCTCAGGGAGGCCTCGGCGCCCTCTGACATTGGTGGTACCCCCATTGCCCCTCGCCCTGGTGACAGGCGGCCGGTACGCCACCCACCGGTCATTCCAACCTGATACTGGCGCCCCGAATAACCGCACTCCACTTGGCTCGTTCCTGTGCCAGGAATGCCAACAGGCGTTCGTTTGTATTCCTTTCCGCCGTCACAGGCTCTGCGCCGAGCACACGAAGCTGATCCTGCAGGGCTTGATCGGCCAAAGCGCGGACGGTGGCAGCGTTCAGGCGCTCGACAATGGGCTCCGGCGTGGCGCTGGGCAGGAACAAGCCCAGCCAGTTCGTCGCCTCGAAGTCCTTGAGGCCTTGCTCTTGAGCCGTGGGAACGGTCGGGAGGCTGCGCGTTCGCGCACGTGACAGCACGGCGGATGCCTTCACCCGGCCGGCCTCGATGTGGGGCTTGATCGCCGCCAGGTTGGAGCAGAAGTAATCGACTTTGCCGGCGATCAGGTCTCGGCTCGCAGGACTGCCACCACGATAGGAGACGTGGCGGATGTCGATGCCCAGGACCGCATTCAGCAAGGCACAGGCAAGATGGGTGGGCGACCCGAAACCGGCCGAGGCGTACTTCATGCTCGACTGATGGGTTCGGAGGTGGGCCATGAAGTCGCCGAGGCGATCGACTGGAATGTCGGGACGCAACGTGAGCACCATGGCTTGCTCGACGAGCAAGGCGACCGGCGCGAATTCGGCTGCTGCATCGTAAGGCGGGTAAGTGAACAGAAACTGGTTCTGGGCATGCGTACCCACGTTGCCGACGATGAACTGATAGCCGTCCGGTGCTGCCCTGGCGACGCGAGAGACGCCGGCTATGCCGCCGATCCCGGCCATGTTTTCAACGAGAACCGGCTGGCCCAGCGCCAGGCTTAGCCTGGGGGCGATCAGGCGAGCGATCAGATCGGTCGAGCCGCCTGGCGCATAGGGTACGACCATGGTGAGCGGGCGGTTCGGCCAACTTTGTGCCGCGGCGGGAATGACTGTCGTCAGTGAGGCCAGGATAGCGGTCAGCGTCGCGAACAAGCGACGCAAGCATGCAAGGTTTGGCATGACGGACCCCCCTCGCTGAATTGCACGACGCTATTCGTCAATAAGCGGAGGCTGGGTAGCTGTACGGACAGGCTAGCAAGGCTGCTTGCTGTCCAATGTGAGAAAACGCACAATACTCGAGCCAACCGCCATCGACCGTTCCGGTCGGACACCTCGGTGTTGCGGATGGCATTCAAATTTGCTTTCGTTCCTCGAGCATGAATTGCTTCATGCGCTTTGCGTCCCTCGCGTGGTGGTACGAGTTACCAGACGTTCTGCGGCAAGGCCCACACGCAAAAGCCACTAGCGGCTTGCGGTAACGCTTCTGTGCAGGGGGAACCGATGGTTGAGCGCATGGCTCTCGGCGTCATTCCGGGTGTCGGCTGGCGGGCATCGGAGATTCGATCCGTGGCCCAGGAGGCCGAGGCCTCCGGTTTTGAGGCGATCTTCAGTGCCGAGGTCAACAACGACGTGCTGGCGACCGCCCAGCTGATGGGTGAGGCCACCAGTTCGATCAAGGTCGGAACCTGGATCGCCAACATCTATCTGCGTCAGTCCTACACCTGCGCCAAGAGCGCAGCCCTGATCGCCGACGCGACGGAAGGCCGGATGATCCTCGGCCTCGGCGTCAGCCATCAGCCGGTCAATCGCGCCCTGGGGATCGACATGCCGGCGCCGCTCAAGGCCTTGCGCCAGTACACGACCGACGTCGCAAGCTGGCTGCGCGGCGAAGGGCCGCCGACCCACCTGCCGCAGCAGCCCGCCGCACGGCCGGTGCCGATCTTTCTCGGCGCGCTGACCTCGGCCACCGTCGAGCTGGCCGGCGAGCTGGCCGACGGCGTCATGCCGTTCCTGTGGTCCGCCGAGCGCATTGCCCACAGCAAGACGTGGGTGGCGCGCGGCCGCGCCAGGGCTCGCGGACGCCCGAAGCTTGAGATGACGTTGGGGCTGCCGACATTCGTCGGCGGTGACATGAACGCCTTGAGGGCCGAGGCGCGCGCCAACCTCGGCCTCTACACGACGTTGCCGTTCTTCCAGCATCTCCTCCAGGTCAGCGGTTTCACCGCGGAGGCCGAGAAGGCAAGGCAAGGCGCCGGTCCGGACTCGCTCAGTGACCGGTTTCTCGACGCTGTGTGCCTGATCGGTCCTGTCTCTCGCTGCCGGGAGCAACTCGCCGAATTCAAGGCCGCCGGCCTCGATCTGCCGATCCTGCTGCCGCCCATCGGCGTCGATGGCGCGCGTGCCGTCATGAATGCTTTCAAGACCTGAGGGATGATTCTGGGGGTGAGGCCTTAAGCCATCGGGAGGCGACCATGCGCAGGGACATCGAGTTCAAGGCCGAGGACGGCGTGGCGCTGCGTGGCTGGCTGTACCTGCCCGAGGGCGCTCACGGTCGCGTCCCGACGATCGTGATGGCGCATGGCTTTTCGGCCGTGAAGGAGAACTACCTCGACAAGTATGGCGAGGTCTTCTCGGCGGCGGGCCTCGCAGCGCTCGTCTTCGACAATCGCTGCTTCGGCGCCAGCGGCGGCAAGCCCCGCCAGCACATCGATCCATGGCGCCAGATCGCGGACTATCGTGACGCCATTACCTACGCCTCCACGCTTTCGGAGGTGGACGGGACCAGGATCGGTATCTGGGGCTCGAGCTACAGCGGCGCCCACGTGCTGGTCGTCGCCGCCGTGGACCGCCGCGTCAAGTGCGTCGTCTCCCAAGTGCCGCTGATCAGCGGCCACAGGAACGCACGTCGCCTGATCCGCTCGGACATGATCGCGGCCGTACAGGGCATGTTCGTCGAGGACCGCATCGCGCGCTATGGCGGCAAGGCTGCGGGCATGATCCCGGTCGTATCGAATGATCCGAGCGTGCCATGTGCGCTGCCCACGCCCGACTCGTACGAGTGGTTCACCGAGACGGCGAAGCTGCGCGCGCCAGCCTGGAAGAACGAGGTCACGCTGCAGTCCGTCGAGCTGTTCACGGAATACGAGCCGGGCACTTACATCGAGTACATCAGCCCGACGCCGCTTTTGATGGTTGTCGCCGCGGGCGATCATCTGACGGTGGCCGACGAGGCCATCGCGGCATACGGTTGGGCGCTCGAGCCGAAGAAGCTGACGCTGCTGCGCGGCGGCCATTTCGATGCCTACGTCAAGGACTTCGCTGCATCCAGCAGCGCCGCCCGCGACTGGTTTGTCGAGCATCTCTCGAGCGCCTAGACCGGAGCGCATCGGGGGCGAGCAGCAGCCCGGGCTGCGCCGGCGAATCCGCCTTTATGGCGACCCGTTCGTTGCGCTAGACTTTGGCGCTCGGTCAGCAAGGGGGAAGGATGCCCGCCGACGCTGCAGCTACATCTTCATCGAGCGTCTCTTCCCTGCAGCAGCAGATCGACGAGCTGAGTGTCGAATTGCGTGCCCGCACCGTCGAGCGCGACGAGATCATGCAGCGTGAACGGGCACTCGCCGAGGTCCTTCAGGTCATCAACGCCTCGGGGCAGGTTCCTGCGGCCGTTTTCGATGCGATCCTCGAGAAGGCGATGCGTCTGTGCGCTGCCGCCTTCGGATACCTGATGCTTTACGAGGACGAGCGCTTCCGGGTTGTTGCCTCTCACAGTCTTCCCGCTCGCTTCGCCGAGTACCTGCGCAACATGGACCAACCCGGTCCGACCGGACTCTATGCCGCCATCCGTCGCGGGTCGGCATATGGTCAGGTTGCCGACCTGCGCGACGGAGAAGTGTATCGGACCAGCCCGTTGCGTCGGGCCTTGGTCGATCTCGGGGGGGCGCGGACAGGCATCGTGGTGGCGCTCAGGAAGGATGACACCCTGCTCGGCGTCATCACGATCTATCGTCAGGAGGTGCGGCCGTTTGCCGAATCGGAGATCGCCCTTCTGAAGATCTTCTCCGAGCAGGCGACGATTGCCCTCGAGAACGGCCGGTTGCTTTCGGAACTTCGACAGCGAACCCATGATCTTTCCGAGTCGCTCGATTACCAGACGGCGACCAGCGAAGTGTTGAACGTGATCAGCCGCTCGGGGGACGATCTGGAGCCGGTCATGAGCGCCATTCTTGCCGCTGCGGCCCGGCTTTGCGGCACGACGGCGGGCACGATTGCCATGCGACGGGACGGTACGATCCGGGTCATGGCGACGCTCGGCTTCCCGCCGGAGGTGGACGCGGCATTTCGCGGCGCCATCCATACCGGCCGCGATACCATGGTGGGTCGCACGATGCTCGACCGCCGCGTCGTCCATGTCCACGACATGGCCGTCGACCCCGACTACGGCATGCCCGATATGGTCCGGCTCGGGCGCATCCGTACCGCGCTGGGCGTGCCGTTGCTGCGTGACGGCGAGTGGGTGGGCGCCATCGCCGTGAGCCGGGACCACGTGCGGCCTTTCTCCGATCGACAGGTGTCGCTGATCGAGACATTCGCCGACCAGGCGGTCATCGCCATGGAGAACGCGCGCCTCTTGAGGGAGCTGCGCCAGCGCACCGATGACCTCCAGGAATCCCTGGAGTACCAGACGGCGACCAATGACGTTCTCGCAGCGATCAGCCGATCCACGGGCGAACTGGACGCCGTGCTGCAGGCCCTCGTGGAGACGGCCGCTCGAATTTGCAAGGCCGACACCAGCGCGATCCTGCGACAGCACGAGGGTCGCTACCACGTGTCGGCCGCGTTCGGCGTAAGCCAGGAATGGATCGACTTCGTCCGCATGCACCCGATAGAGCCGGGCCGCGGCACGGTAACGGCAAGGGTTGCGCTGGAGCGGCGCGTCATCCACGTCGAGGATGTCACGGTCGATCCCGAGTACGCATTGCCGCGGGCACAGCAGCTGGGTGCCTTTCGTACCGCGCTTGGTGTCCCGTTGATGCGCGAAGGCGCGCCGATCGGCGTCATTGCCCTTGGTCGAGCGCGCGTCGAGCCGTTCACGGAAAGGCAGATCGCACTGGTGCAGACCTTTGCGGACCAGGCCGTGATCGCCATGGAGAATGCCCGCCTGCTCAATGAGCAGCGTGAGGCCCTGGAACGGCAGACGGCCACGGCCGAGGTATTGCAGACCATCAACACCTCGCCGGGCAACCTGGAACCCGTATTCATGTCGGTGCTGGAGAAGGCGTTGCGCCTTTGCGAGGCGGCCTTCGGCGTGTTCTGGACCTATGACGGGAACCACTTCCATGCCTCGGCGCTGCTTGGCGTTCCCACGGCTTTCGCCGACTTCGCCAGGCAGCGTCCACACAGGGTCGGCAACGACAACACCCACGCCCGGGCACTGCGCGGCGAAGCGGTCATGCACATCGTCGATGCGGCTGAAAGCGAAGCCTACCGCCTTGGCGACCCTTTGCGCCGGGCGTTGGTGGATCTTGGTGGCGCACGAACGTCGCTTGGCGTCGCCTTGCGCAAGGAGGATGCGCTGCTGGGCGTGCTGATCCTCTACCGCAAGGAGGTCCGCCCCTTCAGCGAAAGGCAGATCGGCCTGATCGAGAGCTTCGCGAGCCAGGCGGTGGTCGCGATGGAGAATGCACGGCTGCTCGACCAGTTGCACCAGCGGACGGACGATCTGGCCCGCTCGGTGGACGAGCTTTCAGCGACGGGCGATGTTCTCAAGACCATCAGTCGTTCATCTACCGACCTGAAGGCCGTTCTCGACACCTTGCTGGAGACGGTGGCGCGCCTCTGCCGGGCCGATCAGACGTACATGTTTCGGCGGCATGAGGAGTTGCACCATCTCGTCGCCGCTTACGGAGTGCCCCCCGAAGGCGAGGAGTATATCCGCACCCATCCCTTCACCCCTGAACGCAGCACGACCAGCGGTCGCGTCGCGCTGGAAGGCCGCACGGTCCACATCGAGGATGTGCTGAGCGATCCCGAATACACCTACACGGAAGGGCAGAGCACCGCCGGGTTCCGCACCATGCTCGGCCTGCCGCTGCTGCGCGAGAACGTGCTGGCTGGCGTGTTCGTGCTGGGCCGCACCCGCGTCGAGCCGTTCTCGCAGAGGGAGATAGAGCTGGCCGGCAGCTTCGCCGACCAGGCCGTGATCGCCATCGAGAATGCCCGCCTGTTCGAGGAACTGCGCGACCGTCAGGCGGAGCTGCGGGTCACCTTCGACAACATGGGCGACGGCGTGGCCATGTTCGATGCCGAGCGTCGGCTCGGCGCCTGGAACCGCAACTTCGAGCGGATCATGGGCCTGTCGGAGGAATGGCTGGCGAAGCGGCCTGACTACGCCGAGTATCTCGAGATTCTGGCCGAGCGTGGTGAGTTCGGCACGGCGAACGTCGAGGCCGAGCTCGCCAGCCGCCTCGAGGACACCGAGCGCGAGCTTCGATTGGAGCGTACGCGCCCCGATGGATCGGTGATCGAGGTGCGGCGCAACGCCGTACCGGGCGGCGGATTCGTGCTGATCTACAGCGACATCACCGAGCGTCGGCGCGCGGAAGCGGAGATCCGCGCCGCGCGCGATGCCGCCGAGGCGGCCCTCGAGCGACAGACGGCAACGGCGGACATCCTGAAGGTTATCGCCGGCTCACCAACGGACGTGCAGCCGGTCCTGGATGCGCTGGTCAAGTCTGCGGTGCGCTTCTGCGGAGCGACGGACGCAACCATATCGCTGCGCGACGGCAATGAAATCGTCCGCAAGGCGCACGAAGGACCGCTGGGCACAAGCATCGGGGTGCCGCTGGATGGAGACTCTGCAAGCGCCACGGCCATAAGGTCTGGTCGCACCGTTCACTACCAGGACATCGCTGCGCTGGATCCGGTCGCGTTTGCCGCGGCCCACAGGCGGGCCGCGCAGGATGGATATCGCGCCGCGCTCGCCGCTCCCATGATTCGGGATGGCGTTGCCATTGGCAACATCGCGCTGCGCAAGGTCGAGGCCGGCGCTTTCACAGCGCAGCAGATCGCCTTGCTCGAAACGTTCGCGGCACAGGCGGTGATTGCGATCGAGAACGTGCGGCTGTTCAATGATTTGAGGGAAGCGCTGGAACAGCAGACGGCAACGGCGGATATTCTGCGCATCATCTCGCAGTCGCCGACGGACGTTACGCCGGTGCTGACCGCGGTCGCCGGGGCCGCCTTGAAGTTTTGCGGCGCGCGCGATGCCCAGGTCGCTTTGCGCAGCGGCGACACCTGGTCCATCGTGGCGCACGAGGGGCCGATCGGCGTCCTTGGCGGAACAAGGCGTCTCAGCCGCCAGACGGCTCCTGGCCGGGCGATGGTGGATGGCGAGGTCGTCCAGATCGTGGACCTTCAATCGGCCGAAGCGGACGAATTTCAGGAGGCACGCGAACTTGGCGCGCGGCTCGGCTTCCGCTCCGCGCTGGCGGCGCCTCTGCTCCGGGACGATGTGGCGATCGGCGCCATTTCCTTGCGGCGGCCCGAAGCCGGCGTGTTCACGGCGAGCCAGGTGGAGCTGCTCAAGAGCTTTGCCGCCCAGGCGGTGATTGCCATCGAGAACGTCCGCCTGTTCACCGAATTGCGCGATTCGCTCGAGCGGCTGAAGGCGGCCCAGGCCAACTTGATCCAGTCCGAGAAGATGGCCTCTCTCGGCCAGCTTACCGCCGGCATCGCCCACGAGATCAAGAACCCGCTGAACTTCGTCAACAACTTCGCTGGCCTGTCGAGCGAGCTGCTCGACGAGCTCAGGCAGGCCGTCGAGGCGCTCCTGGCCGAGCCGGACGAGGGCAAGCGCGCCGAGTTGCAGGAAACGATGGACCTGCTGACCGCCAACCTGGCCAGGATCGTCGAGCACGGCAAGCGAGCCGACGGCATCGTCAGGAGCATGCTGTCGCATTCCCGCGGCGGCAGCGGCGACTGGCAGGAGTCGAACATCAACGCCCTGGTCGAGGAGGCGCTCAGCCTCGCCTATCACGGCGCACGCGCCCTGGATAAGGACTTCAACACGACGCTGCAGCGCGACCTCGCGCCGGAAATGAAGGTGATCGAGGTCGTGCCGCAGGATGTCACCCGCGTCTTCCTCAACCTGTTCGGCAACGGCTTCTACGCCACCCGCAAGCGCCATCTGGGCGGGGCGGAGGCGGGCTACCGGCCGACGCTCAAGGTCTCCACGCGCGATCTGGGAGAAGCTGTCGAGATAAGGGTGCGCGACAACGGGACGGGCATTCAGCCCGACCTCCGGGCCAGGCTGTTCCAGCCCTTTTTCACGACCAAGCCGACCGGCGAAGGGACGGGGCTCGGCCTGTCGATCAGTTACGACATCGTCACCCAGCAGCATGGCGGCACGATAGAGGTCGAAAGCGAGCCGGGGTCCTTCACCGAGTTCACCGTACGCTTGCCCCGCGGCAAGCGGATTTCCCAGTCGCGAGGCGCGTGATGAGCTTCAGCATCCTGGTCGTCGATGACGAGCCGGACGTGGCCGAGTTGTTCCGCCAGCGTTTCCGCCACGAGGTGCGGCAAGGGCTCTATGTGCTGCACTTCGCGCGTTCCGGGGACGCCGCTCTTGCGATGCTCGGCGACGGGATTCGTCCGCAGCTGATCGTGATCCTGTCCGACATCAACATGCCCGGCATGGACGGCCTCACCCTGTTGGGCGAGGTAAGGCATCGCTGGCCGGACCTGCGGGTCATCATGGTGACGGCCTATGGCGACGACGAACGACGCCGGTTGGCGGGCGAGCAGGGTGCGGCCGACTTCCTGACCAAGCCGGTCGATTTCGAGTTCCTGAAGCAGCAGCTGCTGCAGCTGCCCGGCGCCCTGCGGGATCGATAGTGGGCCAGGCGAAGATCCTCGCGGTCGATGACGAGCCCGACTTCGAGGCGCTGCTGAAGCAGCGATTCCGCCGCCAGGTCCGCTCCGGCGAATATGCCTTTCGCTTCGCCCGCGACGGCGAGGAGGCCCTCGCTGTCCTGGCCGAGGACCCCGGCATCGATCTGTTGCTGCTCGACATCAACATGCCGGTGATGGACGGGCTCACGCTTCTGTCCGTGCTGAAGCAGCGCCAGATCGCGGTGCGGGCGATCATCGTGTCGGCTTACGGCGACATGGACAACATCCGTACGGCGATGAATCGCGGCGCGTTCGATTTCATCACCAAGCCGGTTGACCTGAGCGACCTGGAAATCACCGTTCGCAAGACGCTGGACGACATTGCCAGGGTACGCGAGCTCGACCGTCGCCGGGCCGTCGCGGAGCGCGCGCGCACGAACCTGTCCCGTTACTTCTCGCCGGACCTGGTGGGGCTTCTTGCTGAGCGTGACGAACCGCTGGGGCCTGTGCGGCGGGAAACGGTGGCGGTGCTGTTCGTCGATATCGTGGGCTTCACCCGCATGGCCGAGACCATGGCGCCCGAGGACGTCGTCACGTTGCTGAGGGAGTTTCATGAACGCATGGCGGCGGAAATCTTTGCTTGTGGCGGGACCATCGAGAAATACATCGGCGACGCGATCTTTGCCGTTTTCGGACTGCTGAGCGGGGCGCCCGACGACGCCGCCAAGTCGCTGAGCTGCGCCCATCGCATGCTGGAAGCCCTCGGCGTCTGGAACCGGGAACGCGAGCGGCACGGCCAGCCCACGTTGGCGATCGGCATTGGCATCAATTATGGGCCGGCTGTCGTCGGAGACGTCGGCAGCAAGCAGGGACTGTCCTTCACCGTGATTGGTGACACCGTGAACACCGCCAGTCGATTGCAGGGCCTGACCCGTGAGCTCGGCGTACCGGTCATCGTGGGCGATGCCTTGGTGCTGGCGATCGCCGGCGAAGGCCGTCCGCAGTCGAGAAAGCTGCTCGAGGGCCTCCAGGACCTCGGCGAGCAGACGCTGAGGGGACGGGGCGCGCCGATACGGCTCTGGAGCTGGAGATCAGGTCCCTGAGATCGACGACTTGCAGAACCCGGCGATGGACACCTCAGATCTTCAGCAGCCAGGCCTCGACGCCGCTTCTGCCCTTGATCTCGATCACGCCGCGCGGCTCGAAGGCGAAGCGGTCCTTGAGCTTGTCGTACACCGATCGCGTCACCTGGATCGCGCCGGGCAGGCCGCCCGATTCCATGCGGCTCGCCAGGTTCACCGTGTCGCCCCACAGGTCGTAGATGTACTTGGTCTTGCCGATCACGCCGGCCACGACGGGGCCGCTGTTGATGCCGACCCTGAGCGTCAGCGCCACGCGATGCTCCAGGGCGTGTTCCTGGGTGATGTGGACCATCCGGATCGCCATGCGCACCATGCGCTCGGCGTGGTCGGGCACCTGCACCGGCAGGCCGCACACGGCCATGTAGGCATCGCCCAGCGTCTTGATCTTTTCGATGCCGAGTTCCTGGGCGGCCTCGTCGAACCGCGTGAACAGGCCGTTCAGCAGGCTGACGACATCGGCGGGAGGCATCTGCGAGGACATGGCGGTGAAGCCGACGATGTCGGCGAAGGCCACCGTGACCTCGGCAAAGCCGTCGGCGATGTTCTTCTCGCCGCCGCGCAGCCGGTTGGCGATCGGCCCCGGCAGCATGTTGAGCAGCAGCTGCTCGTTCTCGCGGTTCTTGTTCTCGATGACGATGGTCTTCTCGCGCAGCTCGTCGACCATGGCGTTGAACGCCGCGCAGAGCCGGCCGATCTCGTCGCGGCTGCGCACGGCCACCTTGGCGCCGAGGTCGCCGGCGGCAAAGCGCGTCACGCCGGCGGTGAGTTCCCGGAGCGGCGCGAGCAGCGAGCGCGACAGCCAGGCGGACGTCACCAGCACCACCAGCAGGGCGACGGCGCCCACGATGATCAGGTTGCGCCGCAGCCTGTCGATCGGGGCGAAGGCCTCCGACGCGTCGATCTTGGCGATCAGGACCCAGTTGAGGCCGGGAATTGAAAGCGGCCCCCAGGAGGCGAGCGTCGGGACGCCGTGATATCCGACGATCTCGCCGACGCCTTCGGTCCCGGACAGCGCCGACTGGACGGCCTCCGTGGCGATATGCTGCTGGAGCACCGGCGTTCCGTAGCGCCGGATGGCGTCGATCTCCTGGTCGGTGGCGCCGCTCTGCTTGAGATCGGCGAAGTATCGATTGCGGTTCTCGTAGAAGGCGCGCGGCCCGGACCGCGCGAGGTGGTCGGATCCGACGAGATAGGCCTCGCCCGTGGCGCCGAAGCCATCCTGGCGCCAGCGTCGTCCGCCGGTCACGACCTTGTCGATCTCGTCGATCGACAATTGCGCGATCAGCACGCCGATGATGGTGTTCTGCTCGATGATCGGCGCCGCCATGAAGGCGATCGGCGCGCCGCCCGAGGGCGCATAGGGCGCGAAGTCTTCCAGGCACGTGGCGTACTTCTCGGCGTCGGCGCCGCAGCGCGCGACGGCCACGGCGACGTTCGATTGCCGGAAGGGCGCGCTGCGCAGCGAGGCGGCGAAATCCACCTCCTTCCTGACGGCATAGACGATGCGGCCGGCCGCCGGATCCGCCAGCATCAGGTCGAAGAAGCCGAAGGTCGCGGCGGCATCGCGCAGCAGCGGGTGGTAGATCGCGTGCTGTCGGCTGTAGGCGCTGCCGTCCCCGGCATCGTCGACCAGCTCGCGCCGCTCGGCCGGGTAGGGGTTGGCGACGATGTAGTGGTACTGCAGGTAATAGGCGGCCCGGTCGACGGGAAGGTACGCCTTGACGTCCGGCTCCTTGGCCGACAGGCGCCGCACGCCGGGCATGAACTGCGCGGCGTACCAGTCGTCGACCTTGCGCTCGAGATCGGCCGGCACGTTGGATCCTACGTCGGTTCGGTCGAGCTCCTGGAACGTGGTGCGGAAGACCCGTGCCGCATCGATCGCTTCCTTCGAGTAGGAAAGTTGGGCGAGCTCGTTGCGGATGGTGCGGAAATACGTCTCGACCTGCTGCACCTTGCTCTTCCGGGTGGAGGTGAGCTGGTTGTAGATGGCCTCCCGCAGGGCCTCGCGCGCCTGCAGGTAACCCAGCACGCTGGTGACCAGCACCGCGATCGCCCCGAGCAGGGCGAGAATGGCGAACAGCTTGGCCGCGAGCCCCCAGCGCATTGGGCCCCAACGCACGGGCGAAGACGGGCTGCTGGCCGCGTCGAACCGGGACATGCGGCTATTCTAGCGCACTTGGCGCCGGCGGGCGTTCGAGGGGCCGTGCAGTCCGTGTGCACCCGTGGGCGTCAGTCATAGCGGACGGCCAGCTCGATGTCCCCCAGCTTGAGTGTCGACCCCGGCGCCAGCGGATGCCGCACCCAGGGCGTGAGGCGCTCGCCGTTGATCGAGGTGCCGTTGGTCGATCCGACGTCCTCGATCTGCAGGATGTTGTCCCGGCCGACGCTCAGCCGCGCGTGACGCCGGGAAACCGACGCGTTCAGCAGCACCACGTCGCATTGGCTGGAGTCCCGGCCGATCAAGACGCTTTGCTTGCGCTTCACCAGCTCGTCCATTCCCACGTCGAAGCCGAACTTGCGCCCGGTGTCGTCGGCGCCGTGGAAATGGAAGATCCCGCGCAGGGGCTCCTGCCGGCTGGGCACGGTGGCGGCGTTTTCGCGGGCGCGGACCCGGTAGATGTGGAGCGGCAGGCTGACGTGCTTGGCGCGGTGCTCGCCGGCGTCGACATAGGCATAGTCGTCGCGCAGCTTGGCCACGTCGCGCACCGCGCGCGACACGGCGATGCCGCCCGGCTCGGCCAGCACCTGGATGCGTTCGGCCAGGTTCACGCCGTCGCCGAAGATGTCGTGGCCCGCCTCGTCGATGATGATCTCGCCGAGATGGACGCCGATGCGGAACAGCAGCCGCTGGTCCTCGTCGATGGTCTCGTTGAACCGCGCCATGCGCTCCTGGATGTCGATCGCCGCCTGGACGGCGGCCGCCGCCGAGGCGAACTCGGCGAGCAGGGCATCGCCCGCGCTGTGGACCAGCGACCCGCCGCCGCTTTCGATGGCCGGCTGCCAGATCTCGGCGCGCGCCGACCGAAGATGCGCGAACGTCAGCTCTTCCTGGTTCTCCACCAGCCGGACGAAGCCGGCCAGGTCGGCATGCAGGATGGCAGACAGTCGCCGTTCGGTACGTGCCATGGTTTCCGACGCAGGAAGAGTGAAACCCTTCTTGTTTCAACGCGCTAGCGGCTGGAACGATACCCCGGACCGTGCTGCGCAGTTTGGTGCCCCGAGGGCATGGCCGACGACGCCGGCCGCGGACCATCCCCCGTGAGCTTGTCCGACCGCTGCGACGCCGGGCGTGTCAAAAGTGAGTCAATTTGCGGACCGACCGGGCGAGGCCGGCCCCGACCTGCAATGGGCAAGTCTGGGGGATGCGGGAGGCGCCTATCGTGCGCGGCCTGTAACCCGCCGTTCGCCGGCGACTTTGTCTTGATGTGCCCTTGTCGGCCCGGCGGGTAACCGGGCCCTCCCGGCTTGGCTCGCCGATTCGCCCCGAAGGGCCGGGTCGTCCCGGGGGCGGAGGAGGCAACGATGTCGCCCGCTTCCCTGTCGCGCCGTCTCCTGTTGGCCGTGGTCCTGTCGGCGCCTGTCGCCGCCTGCGATGTCTTCGAGGGGCGGCAAGGCGTGACGGCGTATGCGGACGATTCGACCATCACCAACAGCATTCGCGCCAGATACCTGGAAGACCCGATGGTCCATTTCGGCGAGGTCGGCGTCACGACGCTGAACGGCAACGTGCGGCTGACCGGCCGCGTGAACTCCGAGCGCGAACGTCAGCGGGCAGCCCAGATCGCGCGGGAGGTGAAAGGCGTGCGCGCCGTCAACAACGAGATCGCTGTCCGCTGAAGCGCGGTTGTGCGGGGAGGCGCTTGCGATCCGGGCAGGCGTCGCAATGACGAAGCGCAAGGCGCGCGATGGCTGCACATCGCGCGGGATGGATGCTCGGCGCGGTCGACGTATCGCCTCGCCCTTCAGCCCAGCTACGACGGCCGGCCGGTCGTCTTCATGCAGCTGAGCGATCTCAGCGCCAACTTCAACGCCACGGTCGTGGTCGCCGACGGCATGCGCAAGGCGGGCTTCAAGGTCGACGTCCAGCCGCTCGACTGGGGCACGGTCTCGCAGCGCCGCAACAACAAGGGC